>DASPXJ010000061.1:0-14728 GCA_035637355.1 Gemmatimonadales bacterium | reverse complement strand
AAAGGCGGGACTTCCAGCCCGGCATCGCGGTGCCCGGCAGCCCTTCATCTATAGACCGCAGCAGATCGGCGTCGGTCGGGAGTTGCCCGCTCGGCGTCGAGCGAATCTGATAGATCGCGCCGGTGAAATCGCGGGGCGGTGGAATCATGTGGCGCGCGCCCTGACCGTCGCCGGCGCCGTTGTCGCCGTGGCAACCGGTGCACCATTTTACGTACACGGTCTTGCCTGCGGTGGTGTCCTGGGCGGTTAAGCGGTTAAGCGGTTGGGCGGTTAGAAGCATCGCCCAACAAACCGCCGAACCGCCAAACCGCCAAACCGCCCTCACTTACTCGCTCCCTCTGCGCTGACTTCCCATGTTCTGGGTTTCCACGCCGTCTGCTCATACAGGAAAAGCACCACCGACCAGATCTCGTCTTCCGTCAGGAACTCCTCCCACGCGGGCATCGCCGAGTTCCACGGCGTCCCTTCGCGCGGCAGCCCGGGCCCACCTTTGGCGACGCGCCAGAAGACGAAGCTCTCCGTGAGCTGCGCGATCGTGCCGTTGTCCTGGAAATTGGCCGGCAGGGGATTGAGTCCCGAGGCGAAGTGGCCCTGACCGTCCAGATGGTCGCCGTGGCACGGCACGCAGTTCTGATAATAGACGCGACGCCCGACCGCGAGATGCGTCGCCACGTCGCCCCCGCGCAGCGGATTGTCGAGCCCCACGAGCGCGATCGTCTTGCCGCGGAACGTGATCTGCGACGGCGGCGCCGGATGGATCGAGCGCAGGTTAGGGGGCGCCGCGACGCTCGCTCTGACCTGGCTGTACGTGAAGCAGCCCACCATCAGCGTGACGGCGGCGAGCAGGGCGGTGCGCACGACTTTGAGGCGTGGTTGAATGAGCACATCGTGCAGCGGCTCTTTGAACCGCGTCCAGCGCGTCTCCTCGTCGCTCACCCAGATCAGGATGCCGACGAGCACGGTCGCCATGTACTGCAACACGACGCTCTTCGGCACCATGGCGCTGCCGGGAAGCAGCGGGATGACGAAGGCGATGACGAGATACGCCAGCACCAGGAGGCCGACGGCCTGCCAGAACGGGTGCTTGAGGTAATCTCTCATTTGTGGCTCGCGAGGAACTGCACGAGCGCTTCCAGCTGCGCGCCGGTGAACTGGTTCCCGAAGGTCTTTGGCATGATGCCTTTGAACTTCTCGAATCCTTTGGCGATCTTCGCGTCTGGCGTGAGGATGGACTCGCGGATGAGGTTTGCCGAGAGCCGCGCGCCGACGTGCGAGAGATCGGGTCCTATCGCTCCTCCCTCGCCACCGATCTTGTGGCAGGCGGTGCACCCCGCTCCCCGGATCATGGTCAGAGGATCGGTGCTGCCGGCGGCAATGCCGCCGGAGGCGGTGGAGGTTGTCGAGGTTGTCGAGGTTGTGGAGGACCCCGCTGGCGGAATGTCGGATGCCGTCACATCAACCGTTCCGCCGTTCGACTCGAGAAACGCCACCAGCGCCCACAGCTGCTGCGGCGACAGCGTCCGACCCATGTCCGGCATGATCGGCTCGTAGCCGGTCACGACGAATGCGCGCGGGTTGGTGAGCGACTCGTAGAGATAGGCCTTGCAGTCTTTGCCGGCCTCGCGCTTGCCGCACCGCGCGCCGATCGGGCCCTGTCCTTTTTCGTCGGTCAAGAGGTTCGGGGCGCGCGTGCCGAGACCGTGACAGGCGGTGCAGCCGCCCGCGCCGTGATAGAGCTGGTCGCCGGCGCTCGTGAGCTGCTCGGGAGTGACGTTGGCGCCGAGGGTCAACGCATGCGGCACTTCCGATTGGACCTGGGGAATCTTGTTCGCGATCAGCGTGTAGAGCGCGAGCGTGCCGAGTACGACGCCGATGATGCGGAGATTAGTGGCCCACATGCGGCGCCTCCACCGTCGACGGCACAAACGTCGACTTCTCGGCAAGCCCCCCGAGCCAGAAGATGAATCCGACGAGCGAGAGGAAGATCAGGACGCAGGTGCTGATCATGATCGCGGCGTACCCCAGCGCCGGCGTTGCGGCGTACGGCGTCAAGTCCTGCATGACTCCATACACGTGCCAGTGCTGCCGGATGCCGCTGCGCGCGAATCCCATCAGGCCCATCAGCCACGTGAACGTGACGGCGAGAATGAAGAGCGCATACTGCGACCGCGGCGGCATCTTTCCCCACTGAATCGCGCCGAGCGACTGTGCGCCTCGCGCCATGAGCACGTCCATGACCGTGACGAAGATGATGCAGGCGAGGACCGCGCCGACCTGATAGACAGAGTACCCGATGCGCACGATCGCCTCCACGTAATAGCCCCGAATCCCGAAGAACAACACGATCGCGGCGGCGATCACGAACATCCCTCCCTGGATGCGCGTGCCAGTCTTGGCCCACGGCACGACCTGCCGGATATTGGCCCGGCGATACAGCAGGAAAGAGAGGAACGTGGAGAGGATCATCAGATTCACGGCCGTGTTCTTGGCGCTCATGACGCCGAGCGCGCCGAGCAGCGGATGGTGCGAACCGCCCATCGCCGCCAGCTCGCGTGAGTCAGCGATCATCGTGTGTGGGGTGCCCCACACCAGCGCGCCGAGCACCAGCACGACTAGTAGCCACTTCGTGTAAGGCCGGAACCGCTCGGCACCGGGAATCCGGCCCATCCCGACCCAGAGGTAATAGTTGCCGGCGAGGAACAGCACGGCGATGAGGAAGGCCTGGATCACCCAGAGCCAGCTCATGAAGCCGCCCATCATCGTGATGCCCAGCGACTGGTCGTACTGGTAGATCTCGCGGCCCAGCCAATAGCCCGCGAATGGGAGCACAATCAGCGCCGACATCGCGATGAAGTTGCCGACGTATCCCATCCAGTCGTAGTGGGCGCGCTCCTCTTCGGTCCGGGCCGCGAGGAAACGGTAGCTCGCGTACGCGCCCACGATCGCGCCGCCGAACACGATGTTGCCGATCAGGCGGTGAATGTTGATCGGCATCCAGGTGTGGTTCAGGATCGCGTGCCAGAGCTTGATGCTGGTGGGCGACGTCTCGGGCGTGATGTCGCGCGGCGGCGTCATCATATAGGTGAGCCACGAGTCGGCGATGAACATCACGATCGTGCCCCAGACGTTGAGCAGGATGCCCAGACACCAGTGCACGATCTTGGCCCGGCCGTACTTCCACCGGTCCCAGCCGTAATAGTAGAGGTACAGCGTGAACGACTCGAAGAAGAAGATCGAGACGTACACCCACATCGACGGACCGAAAATGGCCGTCATGTAGGCCCAGAACCTGGGATACAGCGTGGCCAGGAGGAAGACGAAGACCGCGCCCCAGATCGCCGTTGCACTATAGGCGATCAGGAGCAGCCGGGTGAACTCCTTCGACAACCGATCGTAGCGCTGATCCTTGCCGAAGATGCCGATCGCTTCGGCGACCACGGCGAAGATCGGCACGCCCAGCACGAATGCCGCGAACATCAGGTGGATCTCGGCGGCGATCCAGATGGCGTCGCGGCTGCCGATCAGCGGGAAGTCGCGATACGCGTTCGCCGTGTCGGCTACGGCCTGGAGGACCATCATGCCGTCAGCCATCAGCCGTCAGGATTCTGCACAAAGAACGGCTTGCGCTTGGAGAAATCAATTGGCATGGCGCCGCGGATCTCGCCCAGCAGCTCCGGCGTGATTTCGTGCAAGCCCCGTTCGCGGGCCCAATCCTCGACGCGCTTTGCGACGACGCCCCGCACGAACGACGGGATGCGGTCGAGCCGCGACCGCGCGGCGGCCGACCAGACGAGCGCCGGGGCAAAGTCCGCCCCATAGCCGACACTCACCGGTTCGATCACCGCGACATTCGCACGAGGCTCATACGTGCATGAGGGATCCGCGGCGAGCACATCACCCTCGAGCGCGAACGCGCGTGCGCGACAGCCGCCGCACAGCTTCTGGTACTCGCAGCGGCCGCATTTGCCGCCAAGCGTCCCTTCCCGCAGCTGCCGGAACAGCGGCGCGCTGCGCCAGATCTCGCCGAAGCTCTGCGCGCGCAAATCGCCGGCCACCTCGGGGAGATAGGGACAAGGCGTCAGCTTACCGTCCGGGGTGATGCGACAGTACTGCGTCCCACAGGGGCAGCGCGTCTCGTAATTCAGGATCGGAGAGTCGGGATCGGTCGCATGCACGTGTCGCATGAAATGCGGCGCGCACTTCGCGCGGACCATCATGGTGCCGCGATACTCGCGTTGCCATCTGGCCAGGTCGGTCAGGACGGCTTCGTATTCGGCCGGGGAGAGATCGGACATGCCGGCCCCGCGCCCCGTCGCCACCAGCAAATAGCAGTTGAACGCGACTGCACCCTGCTCCGCCGACCACTGCGTCAAACGCTCCAGCTCGGCACGATTGCCCTTGGTCGCGGTCGTTTGAATGATGAAATCGAGCCGCTCGGCGCGCAGCCGTCCCAACGCGGCGATGGTGTCCTCGAGCGAGCCTTTCCCGTGCCGGAAGTTGTCGTGGTAGCTCGGTCGGAGTGAATCGATCGAGACGGCGACACCGCGCACGCCCGCCGCCTTGAGCCCCGCAATGCGCTCGTCGGTGAGCAGGGTGCCGTTGGTGCCGACGACGACCGTCGCACCGCGTTGCGACGCGTACGCGGCGATCTGTGTGAGATCGTGGCGCAGCAGCGGCTCGCCGCCCGAGAGAATCAGCATTGGCGCAGGATTGACTGCGAGCAGCTCGTCGACGACCCGCAGGCACTCGTGAGTCTCGAGCTCCGACGTCGCACTCTCGTGCGGACCGGCGGAGATGTAACAGTGGGCGCACTCGAGGTTGCAGCGCCGCGTGAGATTCCAGGCGACGACGTGTGGAACGTAGTTCACTGCAGCAGTTTCTCGATCGCCCGTTTCGCCTCGTCGGGCGTCACTGTCTTCATGTCGACCGGGCACTTATCCATTTTTTCCGCAACGTCGCGAATCGGGCAACGTGTAACGCCTTGCGCTTTTGCTTCTTCAATGAACGCCCGCATCTCAGGCGACAGCGCATCCGTCCCCTCAGCTTCGGCACGGATTTGCTTTGCTCGCAGTTCCGTAAACATCACCATCATCGTGTCGATGTCGAACTCGTCGGCTTCGATCATCGCCTGCTTGTTCTCGTCCATCACGCGCGTCGTGACGCGCCAGATGTCGTGATTGCGCGCGAAGCGCTCGACGGTGTTGCGCGCCAGCGGGCGGGCGATGAGCGGCACGAGCTGCAGCCGCTGCCACCCCTCCTCGGTCCACACGATCGGGTCGGTCGCGACGCGCGGGCGCTTCGACACCGCACCCGTAACGGGGCATTTCGTCTCGACTTCCGCGACTTCCGGCTGCGGGTCGGCATCGTGCCCCTGCACCTTCGTCGCCTTCATCTGCTCGGTCGCCTTCACCTCGGCGAGGGCGATCTCTTCGGCGCTGCCGATCCCCATGATGAGCTGCATGTGCGTGGGTAGCAGCTTCTGGATCGCTTCATCGAGCAGCTTGCTGGTTACGATACTGCCACCCTTTTCAAGGGCGAACTCCTCGACCGCTCGGCGCGCGATGCCCTGGGCGAATGGCGGCACGCGCAGAATACGCACTTCGGCTTCGGGAGCCCACGGCAGCCCCGCCTGGCCGTCTTCTTCTATCCAGGGGATGTCTTCCGGGCGCACGCCCACAACACCAACCAGCAGCACGGAGCATGGAGCAAGCCGGACCAAGTTCTCGGACTGTGAGCCGAGCGCAGTGTCGTCGATCCGATGGGCGCCGTGCCGGCCGATCACGAGCAGGGTCGGCTTGATCTCGTCGGCCCACTGCATGATGACCTGGAACGGCTTGCCGATCAGGATCTGGGTCTTGATCGGCACAGCGGGATACTGCTGTGCCATCACCTCGGCGCGCTTCAGATTGGCCTGGCAGAGCTTGAGCAGTCCCTTGTCGATGATGTTGTTGTGGAGCTCTTCCTGCTCCTCGAACTTGAACACCTTCGACGCCTGATACGACAACACGTCCTTGATGTTGTGGAAGACGACGTGGTGATACTCGACGTCGAACGCGCTACAGACGTAGAGCGAGCCGCCGAACTCGTTGGCCAGCTCGAGGGCCGCTTTCATCGCTTTGTAGCTGTAGGACGAGCCGTCGACGCACACCAGGAAGCGCCCGCCGGTGAGCGGCTGCTGATCGCGCACGATCAGCACGTCCTTTTCGACGCCGCGTAATACGCGAGCCGCTACACCACCGAGCTGCGAGAACTGCTGCCGTCCCAGGCCGTGCGCGCCGATCGCGAGCAGGTCGTACTGGCGGCCGGAGGAGCCGACCAACCGGGCCGCCGCGTCTTCGTCTTCGGCGACGAGCCGCCCGTTTTCGCCGAGCTTGACGTCGCTGCGGACCTTGTCGCCGCCGTCGTAGCCCGCGGCGCGATTGGGATCGAACCCGATCAGCCCGGGCAGGCGGCCCGCGCCACGGTTCACCTCGTTGACGATCTCTTCGTAGTTGATCCCCTCGAGCAGCTGGCGCGTGAGGGAGACACCGGCCGCTTCACACCGCTTGCCCAGCTGGTCCAGAAAGCTGTCGGCTATCAGCTGTAAGCCTTTTTCGATCAGCTTGTCGTGGATCTTGCGCTGCTTCTTGATCTCTGCGGGTGTCTGGAACTGCGCGGGGAGGCCGGTCTCGAGCTGGCGGAAGCGGACATCGTGGAGGCGGGCGGCGTAGACATGGTTCCCGGTGATTCTGCCGCCTGTTTTCCCGCACATCTCAATGGCGCGGTCGACAGCCCAATCGGAGTGCTGCGAGTTGTCGACGGGAACGAAAATCTCGCGGTACACCGCTACCTCCCCGAGTGACGCCGCTCGAGCGGGTCTTTAAACTCTGGATGTCGGTGTGGATGCCGTCAGAGTTAAGGGATATGCAATTGGGGTTGCATGCTGTCAAGGAACTTGTTCACAAGCGGCAGGGACGATTTGGGTCCCGTCGCCGTTCCAAACCGTAATCGCATCCACCGGGCAGGCGTCGCACGCGCGCAGCAGCCGCTCGCGGTCCACCGCTTCCGGCCGCACGAATACGGCCGTGCCGCTGTCGTCGAGCACGAAGGCGTCGGGCGCTGCCGTGATGCAATCGCCGAAACCGACGCACAGCGTGCGGTCGATGCGCACGCGCAGCTCGCCGACGCTGCGCTCTTCGAAATCGCTCACATCCCTTCCAGACCAAGCTCGGCGCGGGCGGTATCCATGATGGCGGGGGTGATCTCCGTGATACCGCGTTCCCTGGCGTAGTCGGCGTAGATCCTCTTCACCATGCCGCGGACAAAGCTCGGAACGCGGCTCAAGCGCTCCTGCGCGTCGGCAGACCAGGACAGCCCGGCCGTCGTCACCACGTTCGCGCGGACCATCTCGAACGGCTCGGCCGGAACCGTTCGGCCGCCGATCTCCACACCCAGCGACGACACCAGCTGCGTTTCCATGGGATTGGTAAGCATGGCGACCACACGCCCGCATTTCGGGCACTTGAAGGTCGCCGCCAGCGTGCCGTCACCGGGGAGCTGCCGCTCTCCGAACGCCATTTGCTGATCGCACTCGACGCAGAGGAATTTCACAGCCGAGCCCCGAGCGCGGACCACGTGTCGGGTGTCGGGTGCCAGGGGATCCGGGCGAGCACCGCGACTCCGAATTCGCGTGCGAGATCATCCCCGGCCGATCCCTTCAGCTCACCCCCCACCATGTTCTCCACGATGCCCAACAGCTCCGAGCCGCGTTGCACGGCTGCGCGCATGGCCCGGCGCACGGCATCTCGCGATTCCGGCGTCGGGATCGTCACGGTGAGCACGGCGGGCGGATTCCCCAGGATGTCGCACAGCTCCACGTAACGCTGCATGCCCGGCGGCAGGTCGAGCAGCAAGACGTCGAGATTGCCCCACTCCACGTCGCCCAGAAACTCCCGCAGCGCCGAGGCTTCCATCGCCCCCCGCCACACGAAGCTCTCGGCGGCGGGACCTGTGAACGCCAGGGGAGCGCCCTCATCGAGGAACTGTCCCATGGAGATGCATTTCACACCGTCGAGGCCGACCGCAGGCGGCTGGGCGTTCGGAGAGATCTGCAGCAGCCCCGGAATCGTCGGGCCATTCAGGTCGGCATCGAGCACACCCACGCCGCGACCGCCGCGGGCCAGGGCGCGCGACAGGTGCGCGGTGACGTAACTCTTTCCTACGCCGCCCTTCCCGCTCATCACCGCCACGATCCGCCTTACCCCGGCCAAGCGCTCCGCCACCCGGCGCCGCTGGGCGCCGATCTGGTCGAGCAGACCCGACCGGTCGGGATCGGTCAGCTGGTGGTAGGTGCGCATCGGCCCCCAAAAGCTAGCCGGTAAGGCGGTTCGTCGGTTAGTATCCCCGGTATGATCGAAGCGCTGAAGCAAAAGCTCCAGTCCGAAGTCGAGCGGCTGAACCACGAGATTTCCTTCGTCCTCCCCAAGGAGATCGAGAAGGCGCGCGCCCATGGCGACCTGCGGGAGAACTCCGAATACAAAGCGGCGCTCGAGCGGCAGCAATTCGCGCAGGCGCGCGTGCATCATCTGCGGCTGCGGCTCTCGAAATTGTCGGACGTCCGGGAGCAGGACATCCCCCGTGACCGCGTCGGCTTCGGCTCCCGCGTGACGGTCGAAGACCTCGATACGAAGAAGAAGGAAGTTTACGCCCTGACACTCGGCGAATTCATCGAGGGCGAGGACGGCGCGGCGGAGATGTCGGTGTCGATGGCGTCGCCCCTCGGGAAAGCTTTGCTGGGCGGGAAGGTCGGGCAGAAGGTGGACATCACACTGCCGATGGGCAAGCGCAAACTCAAGATCGTGAGCTTGGATACGGTGCACGATCTGGCGGGCTCTTGACTAAAACCCTTTGCATGATATCACTTAGACCCCATATTGATGCCTTGCTGGGAGAGCCGATGATGGCCACGCGATTGCTGACCGCTGCGGCGGTCTTTCTGCTTTTCGCCCCTCTGGCGACGGCTGCGGGGCAAGCCGATCCCGATCGCAGCGTGGCGGGCGGCGGCAACTTCCCCGCCGGCTGGCACGTCCGCACCGAGACGAACCGCCAGACGGGGCAGCCCGCGCCGCTCGAGAACGTGAAGTTCACGAGCATGGGTGACGGCCTGCATACGACGGTCGGCCCTGCGGCGATCTATTGGCGTGATCGCGACACCATCTCCGGCAACTACCACGTCGTCGTGAAGCTGGGTCAGATGAAGAACCCCGCCCATCCCGAAGCGTTTGGCATCCTGATCGGTGGAAAGAATCTTGCAGACTCCGGGCAGAGCTACACCTACTTTCTCGTGCGACCGATCGACGGCATGTACTCGATTCGCCGCCGTCCCAGCTACGCGGCACGCCCGACGGCGGTCGTGGAATGGACGGCCAGCGACGCCGTGACCAAGGCGGATTCCAGCGGCCGCGCGACGAACGAGCTCAGCATCCAGGTACAGGGCGGCAAAGCGAAGTTCATGGTAAACGGCAAAGAGGTCTACGCGGGCGACGCCGCGAACCTCGACGTGAACGGCGTCGTGGGCTACCGGGTGAATCACAATCTCGACGTTCATCTGGGACCGTTCGGGATTCACAAACTATGACCAGCGGCGCGTTACGCCACGACGACGCGGACGACGAGCGCTTCTCGTTCACGCCCTTCACGCGGCATCCCTTCTTCACGCAGGTCAACCGCTGGATCCTCGAGCGGGTGATTTGCCCGGGTCGCCAGGTGATCGTCGATCTGGGCTGCGGCCCGGGCGCCGTCACGGAGCTGATCCTCGAGCGCGTCCGCGGCCAGCAGCCGCCGCCGCGCGTCATCGGAGTCGATCCCTCGCCGTCCGCGCTGGAAAAGGCGCGGGCCGCCATTTCCTCCAAGTTCGCCGAATTCGTGCAGGGCAGCGCCGAGTGGCTGTCAAAGCTCGTGAAGTCCGCCGACACGGTCGTTTTCCTCAATGCCATTCACTTGATGCCTGACAAGTGCGAGGTGCTGAAGGAGATTCGCCGCGTACTGAAGCCGGGCGGATTGCTGGCATTCAACAGCACGTTCTTCAATGGCGCGTATGTGGAAGGCACGAGCGGCTTTTGGCGCCGCTGGATCGTGCGCTCGGTGCAGGCGCTCCGGGAGAAGGGCCTCGAGGTGAAACACACCGGCCACGCCGCGGCGATGGAGTGGTTCTCCGCCGAGCAGTACAGCGCCGCCTGCACGGCCGCCGGACTGCGTCCCACGACCGTCGAGTTGCTGCGTGTGGAGATGACAGCGGAGAGTCTCGCCGACATCGGCCGCTTCTCGCTGTTCATCGAGGGGGCGCTTCCCGGTGCGCCGCTGGAAGAGGGGTCTGCCGCGCTTCAGACCGGGCTGGCCCGGACCCTCGACGAGCTCAAGGTGGATTCGGTGCCGCGGCACTGGCTGGAGGTGGTGGCGGAAGCAGTGTAAAGCTGAGCTTGCGGTGGGCCTCGCGAAGAGCAGTCTCGACGACTCCCGGTGTCTCTCCCCTCGCGAAGATGAATCCCGGGTAACGCGAACCCTCCGGAAATGGCATCAACCGTTCGCCTGGATGCGCGGTGATCTGCACATCCTCCACGAGCGGAACGCGCTTCGCCTCCTCCAAGCCACGAACCTCCTGCAACGTTCCCGCACCAGGAATCGGAATCATCATCACCCCGGCGGCGAGCCGCTCGCGCTGCAGTGACGGGATCGGTAGTCCGAGCGCGTGCCGCACGATGATCTCTTCCAGTGTCACGCCCTTCCCGCTTCCCCCTTCCCCGAATTTGAGCACCGCCGAGCAGCGGCCACCGATCGGCCGTGCGGCCAACTCGATCAGCCAGGGCCCGCGCTCGTTGTAGCGCAGTTCGGCGTGCACCGGGCCTTCCACAATACCGAGCGCTCGTACGGCGCGTTCCGTGCAATCCTTGATCGCCGCCTGCAGGCCGGCCGGAACAGTGGACGGTGTGACGTAGATCGTCTCTTCGAAGAACGGCCCGTCGAGCGGGTCCGGCTTATCGAACACCGCGAGAACGTGCAGGCGCCGATTGACCACCAAACCTTCGAGCGCGACCTCGTAGCCGGGGATGAACTCCTCTATGAGATATTGGCGTGCTCTGTCACCGCATGTCGCAGCCGTTTCCGGATCCGCAAGTATCGCACGCAACCTGCCATGCGTCGTCACAAAGGATCGGGGATTATCGGCGCGCATCACTCCACGCGAAGCCGAAAGGCGGACCGGTTTCAGCACACATGGATAGACGATCGCTTGCGCGATGGCGGCGGGATCCTCGTCCAGGTTTCGCAACACGAAGCGCGGAATCGGCACGGCCGCCTTGGCCAGCAGCTCGCGTTGCAGGTACTTATCGGCCGCGGCGATCGCCGCGTGGACCGGATTTCCCTTGAGCTGCAGGCTGGTGGCGATGGCCGCAGCAACCACTGCCGTCGTGTCATCGACGCCCACGACCCCGTGAACCGGGTACTGCTGGGAGAACACACGCACGGCATCGGCCGCGCGCTCCGGTTGCTCAAAATCGATTGTGAGGAAACCGGCAGGGTTGGCGGCGGCGAGCGTGCTGGGCTGTTCGGAGGCGACCGTCAGCTCCACGCCCATCTGCCGTGCAGCCTCCACGAACGCCGCCGTGCGGTAGGTGGTGGTGGGCAATAACAACAACAAACGCGGCATGGGGATACAACAATGATGTCGATGCGTGGAGGGGCACGCCATTGGCGTGCCCCAACGACATCATTTCTTCGAGGCTTGGAAGTAGGGGTTCGCGCCAGAGGTGTGGTCGGTGATGTCGACGATGCCGCGCACCGCGGGCACCAGCTGCGCGAGCATCCCCTCGATCCCCTGGCGCAGGGTGACGTCGGCCATGCCGCACCCCTGGCATCCGCCGCCCATCCGCAGCATCACGACGGCATCCTGCACGTCGATGAGCTCGACGCGCCCGCCGTGGCGTGCCACCATGGGGTTCACCTGCTCGTCGAAGACTCGCGCGACCTGCTCGTAGAGCGCGTCGTCGCTGACCGCCGACGGATCCGCGGAAGCGGGTTTCGGCGCCGCTGCAACAGCCGGCACGTCCGCCGCAAGCGCGGTCCGTATCGCGGTCCCGACCGCCCGACCGACCGCCTGCCACGGTGCCGGCGACTGTTTGACCACCGTGACGATGTTGCCGGAGACGATCAACTCGCCCACCACGAGGCCCGGAATCGCGAAAATTGCCTCCGCCAGCGGCGATCCCGTCGCCTCGGCGGGGCCGCTGAACCGGCGCACGCCGCCCGCGAACACCGGCTGGCTCACGATGAACTTGCAGCGCTGATTGTCGATCGGCTCGGCCGTTATCCCGATCTCAGTTGCGGCCATTCCGCATCTCCTTCGCCGCCGCCACCATGTTCTTCAATGCCGCCAGCGTCTCGTCCCAGCCGCGCGTCTTGAGCCCGCAATCGGGGTTCACCCAGATCTGCGCGTCGTCCAGCACCCGCGACATGCTCCGCAGCGCGCCGCTGATCTCGGTGGTGGAAGGCACGCGCGGCGAGTGAATGTCGTACACGCCCGGCCCGATCTCGTTGGGATACTTGTACTGCTCGAAGCCCTGTAACAGCTCGGATCCTGACCGCGCGTTCTCGATCGAGATGACGTCCGCGTCCATGCGCTCGATGACCCGCAGCACGTCGTTGAACTCGCTGTAACACATATGCGTGTGAATCTGCGTGGCGTCCCGCACACCGGCGGTGGCGAGCCGGAAGGCGTCGACCGCCCACTGCAGGTACTCCGCCCAGTCGGCGCGCCGCAGCGGCAGGCCTTCGCGCAGCGCCGGCTCGTCGATCTGAATCACGCGGATGCCCGCCGCCTCGAGGTCGCTCACCTCGTCGCGAATGGCCAGCGCGAGCTGCTTGGCGGTTTCGGCGCGCGCTTGATCGTCGCGCACGAACGACCACTGCAGGATCGTCACCGGGCCCGTCAGCATGCCTTTCACCGGCCGCTGGGTCAGCGACTGGGCGTACCGGCTCCACCGCACCGTCATCGCGCGCGGCCGTGACACGTCGCCGAAGATGATCGGCGGTTTGACGTAGCGCGTCCCGTACGACTGCACCCAGCCGTGCTCGGTGAACGCAAAACCGTCGAGCTGCTCGCCGAAATACTCGACCATATCGTTGCGCTCGAACTCGCCGTGCACCAGCACGTCCAGGCCGATCTCTTCCTGGAGCGCGATGGTCTTGGCGATCTGCGCCTCGATGAAGCGCTCGTAATCCTCGGCGCTCAGCTGATGGTCGTTCAGCTTGCGCCGCGCCGCCCGCACCTCGTTGGTCTGCGGGAACGAACCGATCGACGTGGTCGGATACCGCGGCAGACTCACTTGCGCCTTCCGGCGCACGGCGTACGGCTCACGGCGCACGCGGTCCGTTTCCATCACCGCGCCGGTGCGGCGCTGCACGGCCGCGTTGTTGATGCGCCGGGAAGCTCGACGCGCCTGGGCGGCGCTGCTGCTCGCCGCGACGGCCGCCCGATCGCCCTTCGCCAGCGCGACCACTTCGTGAAGCTTCTGCGTGGCGAACGCCAGCCAGCTCTTCAGCTCCGGATCCAGTTTCGTCTCGAGATCGAGATCCAGCGGCGCGTGCAACAACGAGCAGGACGGCGCCACCCACAGCCGATCCTTGCCGACCTTCGCTGCGGCTCGCTCGAGCAACGCGGCCTGCTTCGCGAGATCGGCGCGCCACACGTTGCGCCCGTCGATGACGCCGGCCGACAACACGCGGCCCTTGGGCCAATGGGCCAGGAGCGCATCGAGCTGGTGCGGCGCCCGCACGAGATCGACGTGAAGCCCCTGCACCGGAAGCGCGAGCGCCGTCGAGAGGTTGTCATCGAGCCCGGCGAAGTACGTCGCGACCAGGAGCCGCAGTTTCCCCGCGCGCGACGCCAGGACCTTGTACGCGCGCCGGTATGCGTCGCGCTCGGCGTCGCTGCGATCCAGCGCCAGGCACGGCTCGTCGAGCTGCACCCACGTCGCACCGGCGGCCGCAAGCGACTCGAACACGTCCCCATAGACCCGGAGGAGCTGGTCGAGCAGCGACAAGCGGTCGAATGCGGCGCCTTTCGTCTTGGCGAGCAGCAGAAACGTCAGCGGCCCGATCAGGACCGTCGTGGCGTCGAGGCCCCCCCCCAACGCTTTCGCTTCGCGGTACTCGTTCGCCGGCTTCGCCGACGCCATGCGGAAGCGTTGCCCACGCTCGACTTCGGGAACGATGTAGTGGTAGTTGGTATCGAACCACTTCGTCATTTCCATCGCGGTGACGTCGCGGCCCTGTCCCTGGCTGCCGCGCGCCATCGCGAAGTAGGTGTCGGCATCGACCCAGTCGCCGGTCCAGCCGTAGCGGGGCGGCACCGCGCCGACCATGGCGCACGTGTCCAGCATCCGGTCGTAGAACGAGAAGTCGTTGGCGGGGATGCGATCGAGTCCCAGGCCCTGCTGCAATTGCCAATGGCGGCGGCGGAGCTCGGCGCCGGTGGCGAGGAGTTGCGCGCGCGAGACCTTGCCGCTCCAGTACCCCTCCGTCGCGCGCTTCAATTCGCGGGCGGCGCCGAGGGGGGGGAAACCCAGATTCGAGGCGATAGTCATATGAGGATCGGAATCTAACCAGCAACGACGGAGGCGGGGGGGCCGCGGGGGGGCGGGGGGGCGGGGGGCGGGGGGCGGGGGGCGGGCTATCCCGCAGTAATCAGCGGTCT
>DASPXJ010000060.1:0-5775 GCA_035637355.1 Gemmatimonadales bacterium | reverse complement strand
CGGGCTGCCGCCGCCCAACGGGGACTGGCCGTACTGATAGGCCGTCGTCGGCTGGAACAGATACGCGGCCGCGGCAATCGCGCTGTCGTTGAGCTGCTCCAGTGGCGCGATGTTCACGATCCACAGCGCGCGGCCGTGCGTCGCGGCGATGAGGTCGCGCTCGCGCGGATGAATCTTGAGATCGTGCACCGGAACCGTCGGCAAGCCGCTCATGAAGCGCTGCCACGAGGCCCCGCGATCGAGCGAGACGTAGGCGCCGACATCCGTTCCGACAAACAGCAGGTTGCGGTTCGCGATGTCCTCGCGGATCACGTGCACGTAGCCCGGCCCGTCAATGCCTTTGGGAAGATTGTTCGCGAGGGAGCGGAACGACTTCCCGAAGTCGGTCGTGACGTACACGTACGGCGCGAAGTCGCCGTTGCGATGATTGTCGAACGTGATGTAGAACGTCGCCGTGTCGAACCGTGACGGCTCGATGCGGCTCACGTACGTCCCCGCGGGGACGCCGGGGAAGCGCCCGGTGATCTTCTCCCAGGTGCCACCGTCGTTCTTCGTGAGCCAGACATTGCCGTCGTCCGTGCCGGCGTACAACACGCCGGGCCGGATCGGTGACTCCGACAGCGACACGATCGTGCAGAACGTCTCGGCGCCCGTCACGTCGGGCGTGATGCCGCCGGTCGTGCGCGTGCTCACCCGGATCTTCATCGAGTCTCTGGTCGTGAGATCGGGCGAAATCGGATAGAGGTCTTCGCCGCGGCGCGTCGACTTCATCACCTTGTTCGCGCCGGCGTAGAAGATCTCCGGGTTGTGGGCCGAGATGAGGAACGGCGTGTTCCAGTTCCAGCGCAGATCGATGTCCGCCGAGTCGGCGCGCTGGCGCAGCCGCAGCTCGGCGATGCGGCGGTGCTGCGCCGCGGTCTCGGGGCGCGTGGTGTCGGGGCGTTCGATGACGATCGAGTCCTCGAAGATCGTGTAGCGCGGCCGGTAGCTGGGCTTCTGGAGTGCGACGCGCTCGCCGGTCGCGAAATTCAGGCGCGACATGTTGCCACCCTGCGACTCGACGTAGATCGTGTTCGGGTCGGTCGGGTCCTGCGCCGTGTAGAAGCCGTCGCCGCCACCCACGGTGGTCCAGTCGGCGTTGGTGAGGTCGCCCTGGCGGCGCCGTGACGGACCGCACCACGAGCCGTTGTCCTGATAGCCGGCGCAGACGCCGTACGGGAACGCCATGTCGTAGCTGACGATGTACGGCTGCCCGATCGCGAAGGTGTTCAGGAACTCCCAGTTGCCGCCCTTGTCCCACGTCTGGGCGACGCCGCCGTCGTTGCCGACGACGATGTGATTGGGATCGCTGGGGTCGATCCACATCGCGTGATGATCGACGTGAATGCCGACGGTCGCGTTGCCCACCGTCTTGCCGCCGTCACTGGAGAAGTTGAGCGGCGTCGAGGACCAGTAGACCCGGTTCGGGTCCTTCGGATCGACGCGCACCTGGGAATAGTAGAAGGGGCGCACGTCGTTGCCGTTCGTTTTTTCCCAGGTGGCTCCGCCGTCCTGCGAGCGATACAGCCCCGAGGGCCTGGTCTGTGCCGCTTTTCCAGCTGCCGGTTTCGCGTTCGCCGTCGTGTCCGCTTCCACCATCAGGTAGATGACTTTCGGGTCCGACGCTGCGATCGCGATGCCGATACGGCCCTTGGTCGTTTCGGGCAGGCCGCCGCCGCGCACTTCGGTCCACGTCTTGCCGCCGTCGGTCGTTTTCCACAGCGCGCTGCCGGGTCCGCCGCTGTTCAGGAAATAGGGCCCGCGCACGCGCTGCCAGCTCGCGGCGAAAAGGACTTCGGGATTGGATGGATCCATCGCGACGTCGATGAACCCAGCGCGATCGGAAATGAATTTGACGAGCTGCCACGTCTGGCCGCCGTCGGTGGTCTTGTAGAGGCCGCGCTCGGGATTGGCCGACCAGGCCTGACCGAGTGCCGCGACGTACACGATGTTGGGATTCGTGGGGTGGACGACGATGCGGCCGATCGCGCCCGACTTCTCGAGCCCGACGCGTTTCCAGGTCAGCCCGCCGTCGGTCGATTTGAAGATGCCACAGCCCGGTGAAATCGTGTTACGGGAGTCTTCCTCGCCTGTGCCCGCCCACACCTGCATCGTGTCGGACGGCGCGATCGCCAGCTCACCCATCGACACGCACGGGTAGTTGTCGAACACCGGCCGGAAGGTCGTGCCCGCGTTGGTCGTCTTCCAGATGCCACCGGCCGCGGCCGCGACGAAGAACGTCTTCGACGGGCTCGGGATGCCGGTGACGCTCGACACGCGGCCGCCCATGTTCGCGGGGCCAATGTTGCGCCAGCGGAACCCGGCGAGCAGCGTGGAGTCCAGGGTGATGCTTCGGGATGGTGCAGCAGGGGGGTTTTGAGCCACGATCGGTGCAGCGATTACGGTGAGGACGGCGACAGCCGCCCACGGGCGCTGGAACATGACGGCCTCAATCGATAATGGTGAGTGTTTGAACCTTGCAGCGAATGGAGTACGAACGGAAGGGGCGGGACGTTGAGGCGCTAAAAGGCTACTCCGAGCTCCTGGGCTGCAGTGCGCAATTGTTGGTCCAGAGTCCAGAGCTGAATATGGTCGAGCATGGCCGTCGCCAGGAGGTGGGCGTCGACCCAGCCGATGCCGCGCCCCCAGAGCGGGGTACGTTTTATGAGCCCCAACACGTCAGAGTTCTCGGCGACGGTGGGGGAATCGAGCAGGGCGAGATCGGCCAACACTGCGGCTCGGCTAGAAATGCGTCCTAGCGCGATCTCTCCAAGGACGAATGGGTGCACCACGAGACTCTTGTTCTCCAGCAGCTGCACGACTCGATCATTCCGCCGGCGCCAGTGCTCGATCCAGACGGCGGTATCAGCAAGTATGATCAACGGGGAAGTCGCCGACGCGGTGGCGCCTGGGCGTCAGGCATGGTGCCACCCAGCGCGGCCAATCGCCGCGCGGCCGCTTTCGCGATGAGCTCTTTCAGACCCGCGTGGACCAGGGCGGTCTTCTCCTCGATCCCCGTTTCCCTGCGTGCTTCCTCCAGCAGGGCGTCGTCAATAATCAGCGTTGTTCTCATATGCATATGTATGCATAGTTGATATGCATGTGTCAACGACCGCTCAACCCGCTTGCGCCGTTGAATCCCGATAATTAAACTCGGCTTTCGACTTACCTACTACAACACAATTCAGGAGGGGTTTGGGCGGATGCATAGCGTTATTCGGGCAATGGTTGTGCTGGCGTCTGTCGCGGGCCAATCCCTCTCAGCGCAGGAACGATTCGACATCTCGGTCTATCCCTACGCCACGGCGCCTCGCGGCGAGTGGGAGCTCGAAGGCCACGTCAATTACGCGAGCCGCGGGACGAGTGGGTTCGACGGCTCGGTCGCGCCAACCCAGGGCCAATGGCGCTTTACCGCCGAAGTGTCCCGCGGCATCACCGATCACTGGGAATTGGCCGGTTACCTGCTGGGCGGGCAGGTGCCGGGCTTCGGGCTCGAGTACGCCGGGTGGCGGCTGCGCTCGCGGCTGCGCGCGCCCGAGTCGTGGCGCTTCCCGGTGAATGTCGGGTTCAGCGCCGAGTACGAGACGGCGCGGCCGAAGTTCAGCGAGAGCGCGCGGACGGCGGAGCTCACCGCGGTCTTCGAGCGGCGGTTCGGTGGTCTGCAATTGATCGCCGACCCTACGTTCGAGCGTGATCTGGCGGGCCCGGAGCGCGAGTGGGAGTTCGAGCCCAGGGCGCGCGCGGGATACGACGTGAGCAAGGCGGTGACGCTGGGATTCGAGTATTACGGGGCGTTCGAGGAGGCAAAGCAGGCGCATCAGTTTTACCCTACAGCGGATCTCCGACTGGGCGATGACATGACACTGCACGTAGGCGTCGGTTTCGGCGGGGTATCGGCGGGTGATCGCCTGGTTTTCAAGACGCGCTTCGAGATCGGGGACTTTTAGGGACTTTCCGCGTGCCAAAAAGCGGGTGATGTCCGTCACGCTGCCCTTCCTTAATACCTCTACATTTCCCGGCGGCACTCGTGTCGTCCCAGGCCGGGACCCGCCCACCCGCCCCTCACAGCTTCATCTATAGGTGCCGCGCAACCGGCTCCCGCGCTAGCTCCCGGAGCCCTCTTTCTGAGGGATCGGATCATGGCCGCCTGGAATGTTTTCGGTCGCGAGACCACGCCCGAGCAGCTCCCCGCCGAACTCCGCGCGATCCTCGCCGACATGAAGCGCGAGCGCGTGGCATTCGAAGACCTGACCAACGCCGCGCGCGACTCCGGTCAGAGTCTGACGCAGCTCATGCAGCCGCTCACCGAGGCGCAGAAGGTCGTGAGCGAATTGCAGGCGCGCGTCAAATCGTTGGAACGGCTGGTGCCGGTCCTCGCGACACTGGACGAGCAGACCGAGAACGTTTCGAAGTCGCAGCGCCGTACCGAGACGCAGCTCACGCAGAACTCCGAGAGCGCCAAGCAGCTGCGCACAGAGATCGACGAGCTGCGCGGCGTGCTGGAGCAGGCGCTGGCGCTGAAGAATGACGTGGCCGGCTTCCTCGAGCTGGGCGGCGGGTTCAAGGCGCTGCGGATGGATGCCGACACGCTGAGCGGCGCGGTGCGCGAGCTGACGCAGGGATTCGACCAGGTGCGCGCGCGCCAGGAAGAGCTGCGCAAGACGAGCGAGGCGGTCGCGTCGCGGTTCAGCGCGTTCGAGGACCGGCAGCAGGACGCGCAGCGCAGCGTCGCCGAGACCGAGTCGCGCACCGCGACGGTCGGCCAGACGTTAAAAGAACTCTCCGCGGCGGCTGCCGAAGCGGTGCAAACCAAGCGTCAGCTCACCACGCTCAAGGCGCTCGCCGACGGTGTGACCGCGAAGGTCGCGGCGCTCGAGCAGCAGCGTGACGTGGTCGACCGCGCCACGTCCGAGGTGGGCAAGCTCCACGAGCTGATGGGCGAAGTCGACGCGAAGATCCGCCGCCACGAGGCGAGCGCCAAGGGCCTCGGCGAGCTGGAATCGAAAGTCGGCGAGCTTAAGGCCCTGCACGCCGAGGTCCTGGAGCGCTCCACCGAGATCACCGCGAACCACGACGCCGTGAAGCAGGCCGACGACGAGCTGCGCGCCCGTCTCGCGGCGCTGCGCGACGACGTGCAACGCGCCGTGAAGCGCTTCGAGCTGGAGAACCAGGGGCTCGACACGGTGGGGCAACGCATCGTCGATCTGCGCGGCGGGCTCACGGCGATGGAAGGGCGCTTCAAGTTGCTGGAGGAGTCGAGCCGCACCATCACTGACGTCCACTCCCAGGCCGACGGCTTGGCGACGCAGCTCGAGGGCATCGCCGAGAACGTGGCGCTGCTCGGCACGCAGGCCGAGCGCGTGCGCACTATGGAGGCGAGCACCGGCCGGCTGGGTAACACGGTCGAAGAGATGACGCAGCGCGTAGCGCAGCTCGAAAAATCGCACCCCGGCGTGCAGGCGGCGCTGCAAGATGTCGCGATGCTCAGGGGCACACACGAATCGGTGCGGGGCGCGCTGGAGCAGGTGGAGGGTGCCGCCGACGAGATGGCGCGCGTGCTCGAGCAGCAGTCAGGAACCAAGGCGTGGCTCTCCGGCGTCACCGACCAAATCGAGGCACTCCGTGACGAGCTGGCCGCAATCGAGGATCTGAAGCCGACCGTCGAATCGGTGCGCGGCGAGGCCGATCACCTGTCGCAGGCGATGGGCCAGATCGAAGCCCGCAGCCGCATGGTGG
>DASPXJ010000059.1:0-3242 GCA_035637355.1 Gemmatimonadales bacterium | reverse complement strand
AGAACGTCCTTGAGTCTCCCCGCCCGCGTCGCGAGTAGCTCGATGAAGCGGCGCTCGAGACGTCGCGCATTTTCCATGCGAGCCGTGACGTCTACGTATTCCTCGCCCACGTCCTGCGCGCTGACGTTGATGGTTTCCAGTTTTCCGATGGGTGTGAGTCCGGTCACAACGTCGTCGAATCGCGCGGCGGGAATCTTCACCTCCATCGAGGCTTGGCGGAGCCGCTTCTTCCCTGCGTCGATGCCGGAATTGGCGACGTATCCTCCCAACCGGGTTGCCAAGTCCTTCACCTGGGCGATTGCCGGCTCCAGGGAGTCCACCTCGACCGACGCCGTGGCGGTTCGAATGACCATGTCGGAGATGGCGTCAGGAGGTGTTAGGGGCCGGAACTCCTCTGTTGCAGTGACAACAACTTCGCTTAGCGCCGGCGCAGCGTGCTGTGCGAGGGTTGCTACTTGTCCACTGTAGCCTTCCTGTTGATTCCGCTGGAGATACTCGATACTCGACGAATCAGCGGCCACCGGTGCTTGATCAGTTCCACATCCGAGGAGGCTTGCTACGCAGAGGAGGGTAATCGAACGCGGTCTCATGAGAATGCTCCAGGTGGAGGGTTATCCGAAAGAGACGGCGTTCACATGGCCCGATGCACATCGCCCCATGAACAGTCGCACACGGAAACATGACGATTGGGTGAACGTAGATTGTCCCTATGGATGGGATCGCCGTAAAGCTCGAGCGCCTGAAACGCGAAGCCGCCCGCGAATGGAAGCGCAAATGGCGTCAGAAATTGCGCCAGGCGGCGCCGGCAACCTCCGCTGAGTGGCGGGCCTTGGCCGCAGCGGTCGCTGCCGGCCTCTTGAGAATCTTCCTGATCATTGCATTGCCATTTGCCGTCTTGGTGCGCGGCTCCGTGTTCATCTACCAGCACGGCCAGACCTCCGTGTGGCTGGCGGTGCTGACCGCCGCGTTCCTGACCGGTGGTGTGGTCACCGCGTACGCCGTGTGGCTGGCCCGCAAATTCACGCGCCGAGGGGGCAGGGGAGGCCGGGCCCTGATGATGCCGCTCGCGAAGTGGGTGGCGTTGCCGCTGGTCGTCTTCTACTGCGGCTATTCCTTACTCTATCTGGCAAGCGTGAACGCCAAGTCCGAGCCGGTCCGCGCGTACTACCGTTCGGTGCATCCGCTGCTCCGCCTGGCGCTGTCCACGCTGATCCTAGTGGACCGCGACATGCTGATCACCGACTCCGGGCGGCTGCCGGAGGACTACGGCCGGATGGGATTGCCAACCAACAGCCGCACCCGCCACTACAAGCAGGCCGACGGGTGGATTCACGCCGTCGATCTGCGCACGACGGGACGCGGCGTCATCAAGAACCGCGGGGTACAGTTTTACTTCTGGTTGATGGGATTTGAGACTCGACGACACATCGGCACCGCAGACCATCTGCACGTCGAGCTGAACTAGGCGAAGAGCTTTTGCAAATCAGCGAACGGGATCCCGTACGCCTCGAGCGTCCCGTACGTGCCTCTCTCCTTCCATTCTTTCGCCATCCGCCGCACCAGGCCCAAGGTCGCCCGCATTGGGGCTGAGCCGAATGTCACCCGGCGCACGCCGAGCGCGGCGAGCTCCTTCAGGGTAGGCGAGTTGGGTGTGCCGAGGATGTTGAGCGGCGCGCGGATCTGCTGGGCCAACTGTTCGATCGTATCGCGGTCGCCGACGAACGGCACGAACACCGAATCGGCGCCGGCATCGCGGAACGCGTTGCCGCGGCGCACCGCCTCGGCGACGCGCTCGTGCCGTGGGATTTCGGGTGCCTCGAAGACGTCGGTCCGGGCATTGATCACGATCGAGACGCCCGCCGCGTCGGCGGCGGAGCGCGCCGCCCGCACCCGTTCCACGGCGAGTGCGAAGTCGATCAGATGCTGCTCGGCAACACGGTCCTCGAGATTCATCCCGACCGCGCCCGCGTCGATCACGCGGCGCGCAGTCTCGGCGACCGCGTCCGGTGTCATTCCGTAGCCCGCTTCCATGTCGGCGGTGATCGGAACGGAAATGCGGCGCGTGATCCGCGCAACGGCGGCGAGCATTTCGTCCCGACTGATGCGTTCACCGTCCGGGTAGCCCAGGCTGAAGGCGATTCCGGCGCTGGTCGTCGCGAGGGCGGAGAAGCCCGCCTCGACGAAGATGCGCGCACTCCCGGCGTCCCAGGCATTTGGCAGGACGAGCATCGGCCCCTCGATGTGGCGGCGCCGCAACGCTTCGGCTTTTTCGTTCATGCGCGTAGCTTACCTGCTCCCCGAGCGGAGTCAAAGCGTGCGTTTTGCTCTCTTCCTCCTTCAGACGACCTGCATTTCTCAGCCCGCGACGCTCCCGTCCGTCGCGCCACGGTGGTCGGCCGCCCGCGCCCGCGCGCACGCCATCGCCTGCGAAAAGCTGGCGCCCAACATCCCCGGCTTTGCCCTCGCCGTCGCGGTGGACGGCAAGCTGGTCTGGTCGGAAGCGTTCGGGTACGCGGACCTCGATGCCAAACGCCCGGCGACCACGGCGACGCAGTTCCGCATCGGCAGCGTGTCGAAGCCATTGACGGCCGACGCGGTGGCGCAACTCTACGAAGCCGGTAAGCTCGATCTCGACGCGCCGGTGCAGCGTTACGTGGCGACATTCCCCGACAAGGGCGCGCCCATCACCACGCGGTTGCTGGGCGGTCACCTCGCGGGGATCCGGCACTACAAGGGGAATGAGTTCGTGCTCAACCAGCGATTCCCGACCGTTACGGCGGGATTAGCCATCTTTCAGAACGACCCGCTGCTGGCGCCCCCTGGGACGCGCTACTCGTACTCGACGTACGGATTCGATCTGATCAGCGCCGTGGTGGAGGGCGCGTCCGGAGAGCAGTTCCTGGCGTACATGAGCCGCCACGTCTTCACGCCGCTGGGAATGACCAGCACCGCCCCGGACAAGAACGACAGCCTGATTCCCAACCGCACGCGGTTCTACCAACGGACTGGCAGCGGGCAATTCGTCCCGGCGCCGACCGTGGACAACAGCTACAAGTGGGCCGGCGGGGGATTTCTCTCGACCGCTGAAGACCTCGTGCGCTCCGGGCAACGGGACCTTAGCGCTATCACCTCGCCAGGCGGTAACCGGTTTTACGAACCGTGAGGATGTGCTGGGGATTGGCGGGATCGTGCTCCAGCTTGCGGCGCAGCTCCGCCACGTGGGTGTCGACCGTGCGACTCAT
>DASPXJ010000058.1:0-13859 GCA_035637355.1 Gemmatimonadales bacterium | reverse complement strand
CCGATCGGGATGATCAGCAGCACCCCGAACACCAGCGCCAGCGCGGCGATCGCGATGAAGATCTGCCCCGACGACGGCGCGGTGGGATTGAGGACGAGGACAACGCCCAGCGCGACGGCGATCACCAGGACGCCGATGTTCACGAAGTTCTGGCCCGGATACGTGACAGGCCGCTGCGGGATCCAGCGCACCTCCTGGAGCTTGCCCGCGGCCATCAGGGAGCCGGTGAAGGTCAGGAACCCGAGGATCACTTCGGCGACGAGCGCGCTGGTCCGGAAGGGCGTGAGCTGCGCCGAATGCTCCCCCAGCCACAGGAAGTATTCCGCGGTTCCCACGAGGCCGGCCGCCAGGCCGCCGAACGCGTGGGAGAGGGCGGTCCGCTGCGGCACCGCGGTGAGCGGCACGCGCGACAACGGGATGCCGACGGCGAACCCCGCGATGATGGCGGCCACGATCCACCAGTGGTGCAGGATCTCCGGCTGCATCCACGTCGCCAGCACCGCCACCGTCATCCCCGTCACGCCGGCGAACACGCCGCGGCGCGCCGACTTGGGATCGTTCATCCAGTACAGCGCGAAGATGAACAGCGCCGTGGCGAGGACGGCGGACAGCTCGCCGACGAGATGCATCACTGCTTCTTGAACATCTTGAGCATACGGTCGGTGATCATGAAGCCGCTGACGATGTTGGTCATCGAGGCGAACAGCGCGACGGCGCCGAGGATGCGGATCGTGAGCGGATGGTCCGCGCCGGTGACCACGATCGACCCGACCACGGCGATGGCCGAGATGGCGTTGGTCAGCGACATCAGCGGCGTATACAGGAGGCGGGACACGCGGCGGATCACCCCGAGCCCGATGAACGTCGCCAGCACGAACACGAACAGCATCGATCCGAAATCGGCGCTCATGATTTGCGTACCTCGCCCGCGTGAGTGACGCACGTGTCGCGGATGATCTGGTCCTCGAAGTCGAGCCGCAGCTTGCCGTCCTGCACGACGTGCCCCAGAAATGCCGAGAGATTCCTGGCGTACATCTGGCTCGCGTCGCGCGGCAGCGTGCTCGCCAGGTTGAGCGGGCCGAGAATCGAAACGCCGTTGCGCACGATCTCGGAGCCGGGTTCGGTCAGCTCGCAGTTGCCGCCCGTCTCGGCGGCGAGATCGACGATGACCGCGCCGGGCTTCATCCCCTGCACCGCCGCCGCCGTGATGAGGACCGGCGCCTTCTTCCCCGGGATTGCTGCCGTCGAGATGACGATATCGGCGTCCTTCACCGCCGCCGCGAGGAACGCCAGCTCTTTGCGGTGCGTCTCTTCCGACAGCTCCTTGGCATAGCCGCCCGCAGTCTCGGCGTGCTCCTCGATCGCCATCTCGAGAAACGAGGCGCCCAGGCTCTGCACCTGCTCCTTTACGGCGGGCCGAACATCGAAGGCGGAGACGATCGCTCCGAGGCGGCGCGCCGTCGCGATCGCCTGCAGTCCCGCGACCCCCGCGCCGAGCACCAGCACGCGGGCGGCGGGGAGGGTGCCCGCGGCCGTCACGAGCATCGGCAGCAACCGCCCCGTCGTGGAGGCGGCGAGCAGCACGGCCTTGTAGCCGGCGACGGTCGCCTGCGACGACAACACATCCATCGGCTGCGCCCGCGTAATGCGCGGCAGGAACACCAGACTGAAAGCCGTCAGCTTGCGTTGCGCGAGCTGGCGCAGGAACTCAGGGGTGGGCTGGAAGAACGCGACGAGCGCGCCGCCCTCGCGATATTGCATGAGCTCCGCAGTCAGCGGCGCCTGGACTTGCAACACGATATCGGACTGACCGATGACCGACGACCGATCACCGATCTTCACGCCAACGGTGGTGTAGGCCTCATCCGGAAAAAACGCCGCCGTTCCCGCACCGCGCTCGACGACGACGTCGAATCCGCCCTTGACCAGGCGGCCCGCCACGTCGGGCGTAAGCGCCACACGCCGCTCATTCGCGGCGACTTCCTTCGGCACTCCGATTTTCATGGAAGTCAGGATTTCATGGGAGTCAGGATTCAGGAGACGGGAGTAAGGGTTTCTGACTCCTCGCTCCAGTCTCCAGACTCCTGTGTTGTGCAAGCATGCGCTCCGCGAAATCGAGGCGCTCGGCGAGCTCGTTGAACTGCTGGCGCAGGCCGTCGAATTGCTCCTCGAGCTCGTTCACCCGCCGCTCCGCTCGCTGGGTCAACTCCCGACCAGGGAATTGCGATTCCTCCACGCTCCAGTTCCTCACCGGCAGGTCCTTCGCGTCACGAAACTCGCCGGCCGCCAGGAGCACGAGGTCGTACAGCCACCAGATGCCGAGGCCACCCAACGTGAAGATCATCGCGAACGCGCTTTTCGTCTTGTCGAGGTAGAACCGGTGCAGCCCGAAGAACCCGCCAAAGAGACAGAGTCCGAGCGCGACACCGCGCGACCGCTTGGAGACCTCAGGCTCCGCGAAGTGGTCGTCAGGAACTTCGGGTTCGTCGCGATACGCGTCGGGAAGCGTCATGCCCGATACTACCGGGCCCGTTCCGACGGGGCAAGCAAGTAACGGAGTGTGGGCGCCAGCGCCTCGAGGGAAAATGTGAAACCGGACGCGCGTAGCCGAGCCGGCAGGACGCGCTGGCCACTCTGCAACATCGCCGCACCGTCCGGGCCGAACGCCACGCGGAGGGCGAACGCGGGAACGGTGACCACAGCGGGACGGCCGAGCACCTTTCCCAGCGTCCTGGCAAACTCACGGCTCGAGACGGGATGCGGCGCCGTCATGTTCACGGGTCCGACCAGATCGGCATGCACAAGCACGTGCAGAATGGCAGCGATGGCGTCAGAGATAGCAATCCAGCTCACATACTGGTTGCCGCTGCCGATCGGCCCGCCGAGTCCGAGGCGGAACGCCGGCAGCATCTTGGCGAGCGCGCCACCGGTCGTTGTCAGCACGACGCCCATACGCATGTTGACGACGCGGATCCCCGCGCGAGCGGCGGGCGCGGTCGCCGCCTCCCAATCGCGGGACACGTGCGCCAGAAAGTCTTCGCCGGGCGCGCTCTGTTCGGTAAGCTCCTCCTCGCCGCGATCGCCGTAGTAGCCGATCGCCGACGCGGCGAGCAACGTCGCCGGCGGGCGCGCCAGGCCGGCGAGCCCGTCCGTGAGCAGCCGCGTGCCCAGCACCCGGCTGTCACGGATACGGTTTTTCTTGGCCGGCGACCAGCGGCCGAACACGTTCTCACCCGCCAGATGAATGACCGTGTCGGCTCCCGCGCGCTCCAAGGCGGCGCAATCGATCGAACCGCGCTCGGGATCCCAGGCGATGGCCGGCTCCCCCGCGTCGGGCCGGCGCCGCACGAGGGCGATGACTTCATCGCCCCGCTGACGGAGCGCCTCGACCAGCGCGGAGCCGATCAAGCCCGTCGACCCGCTTACTACGGTTTTCATTGGGGAAGAATCGCTTCAGCCTCGATTTCGACCAGCATGCCCGGATCGATCAGCCGGGTCACGGCCACCAGCGTGGCAGCCGGGCGGATATCGCGGAAGATCTCGCCGTGGGCGCGCCCCACCGCCTGCCAATGTTCGATGTTCGTCAGATACATCCGCGTGCGCACGACATCCGCAAACCCCGCGCCCGCCTGCTCGAGCGCCCGGCCGATATTGCGCAGGGCCTGGACCGCTTGCGCATACGGATCACCGTGTCCGACGATCTGGCCCGCCGCATCGGTTGCTGTCGTGCCGGAAACGTGGATGACGCGTCCCACGCGCACGGCGCGTGAATAACCCACGACCGGCTCCCACGGCGTGCCGCTCGTGATGTTCTGCCGCTTCATCGTCCTTCGAGGCCGGGGGCGGGGGCCGCGTTCCAGGTGACGTGCGACGGCGTGCCGGTCGCCTTCGCTGCGGTTATGCGTTCGTCGGTCGCGCGGATGATCTCTTCCACGCCGCGCGGCGGATTGAGGAACGTCACGCCGCCGATGCTCGGCGCCGCGGCGCGGCCATCGGTGGTGCGGAGGTCGGCGAGCCCCGCGCGCAGTTTCTCCAGCACGATGCGCGCCGAGGCGGCGGTGGTCTCAGGCAGCAGCGCGATAAACTCGTCCCGACCCAGTCGCGCGACCACATCGGTGGCGCGCAACGCTCCCCGCAGCGTCGTGGCGGCAGCGCGCACCAGGTCATCGCCGACCCGCGTCCCCAGATCCACGACCGCCACGCTGAACGGATGCTGGTAGCGGCGGGCGCGCTCGATTTCCGCCCCCGCAGCCTCATGGAAGGCGCGGGCGTTGCGCACGCCGGTGAGATCGTCGATGCGGGCGAGCCGGCGCTCGCGCGCGAGGGAGCGGCGCAACGCCATGATCGCCCAGGTCAAACCGCCGATGGCGGCCAGGGCGAAGAAGATGATCGGGAGGCATTCGCGAAGCATGCGGAAAGCTACGACCCGGCCCGGGGCTTGACAGCCAGCGCAAAAGACATACTGTATTAGTACAACGATACACTAAGGATCGGCGTTGTTCGAGCACATCGATGCGAGAAGCCCGACGCCATTGTACGCCCAGATCGCGGGGCGGCTGCGGGTGGCGATTGCCGCGGGCGAATTGAAGCCCGGCGATGCGCTGCCGTCGGTGCGCAATCTCGCCGGGCGGCTGCGCGTCAATCCGGCCACGGTGGTGCAGGCGTACCGCGACCTCGAAGCGGAGGGTTTTGTGGAAATGCGCCAGGGAGCCGGGACATTCGTCCGCGAAGTCGTCCCCGAGCGCCGCGCGAGCGAGCGCACCCGCCAGGCCGCCGGCCTGGTCCGCCAGCTCGTGGCCGAAGCGGGCCGGCTCGGCCTCACCACCAAGGAGCTGCTGCAGGCGATCGCGCAGGAGCTGGAGGTGAAGGTCTCATGAGCCACGCCATCGATATCCGCGATCTCCATTACAAGGCGGGAAGCTTCGAGCTGCGCGAGCTCGCACTCCGCGTCCCTACCGGGTCGCTGTACGGCTTCCTGGGCCCGAACGGCTCGGGCAAAACGACGACGGTACGGCTCATGCTCGGGCTGCTGCGGCCGCTGCGCGGATCGATTACGGTGTTGGGCGCCGAGGTGCCGCGCGACATCCCGCGCATCCTGGCGCGCACCGGCTATGTGCCCGAGCAGCCGCACCTGTATACCACGCTGACGGTCGATGAAGCGCTGCGCTTCCACTCGGTCTTCTATCCTACCTGGGACTGGAGCTGGGCCAATGAGCTGATCGGGCATTTCGGGCTCGACCGCGCCGGGCGGCTCTCCCAGCTCTCCAAGGGGGAGATGGGGAAGCTCGAGATGCTGCTCGCGCTGGCGCAGCGTCCCGAGCTGCTGGTGCTGGACGAGCCCACCGACGGCCTCGACCCCGTGGTGCGCCGCGACGTCCTCGCCGCGCTGCTCGACTACGTCTCGCAGCAAAACGCGACGGTCTTCATCTCCAGCCACCTCGTCCACGAGCTGGAGCGGATTTGCGACTGGGTGGGCGTGATGGATCGCGGCCGGCTCGTCACCGAGCTGCCGATGCAAAGCTTCAAGAACGGCATCAAGCGGCTGCGCGTCGCCAATCCCCCTGCCCTGCCCGGTGACACGCCGTTCGTCGTGCTCGCCCGGGAAGGCGGCAATGGCGGATCGGAGACGTGGACCGTCCGCGGGTGGCAGGCCCCGATGAGCCAGTATTTCGACGGCGTCGGCGCGTCGCTGCGCGAAGTCATCGATCTCGATTTGGAAGAAGGGTTCGTCGAGCTGTTGCGCACATTCCGCGAGCCGCGGGACTGAGGGGAAGGAACCGTCATGTTTCGGATGATTCTGTTCACGCAATGGAAGTGGTCGCGACTGATTCTGTTGCCCGCGGTGATCGCGGCCTTCGCATTGCCGGTGTTCTCGGTGCAGGCCGTGGGAACGCCCAACCAGTCGGGCTGGGAAGCGCGCCGGATATTGAGCGCCGTACAAACATGGGGCATTGCGTATCCGCTGCTCGCGACGGGCATAGCGTTGGCCATCGCGATGACGGCGTGGGGCGCCGATCACCGCGGGCGGCACGTCTACGCTTTGTCCTTACCATTGCCGCGCTGGAATTACGCACTGCAGCGCTTCGGTGCGGGCATCGTGCTCCTCATCGCCCCGGCGCTGGCACTCTGGATCGGCGCGGTGCTCGCCGCCACGACGGCGCAGATCCCCGCGGGTTTACACGCATATCCGGTCGCCCTCGCGGCACGTTTCACGCTCGCCCTCGCGGTCGCCTACGCCGTGTTCTTTGCGATCACCGCCGGCACGACGCGCACAGCCGGATATGTGCTGGCCACCTTGGGCGGTATCGTCCTCATTCAGATCTTTGCGGCAAGCGCGGGCATCGAGATCCAGTTGCTTCCCTTCGTGTCTGATCGATTGCTCCTCTGGCCCGGGCCGTTCGAAATCTTCTCCGGTCGCTGGATGCTGATCGATGTCTGACCGGCTGCGCGGATGGGTGTTCGCCGTTGCCGCATGCTTGATCTCCACGAATGCCGCCGCGCAGGACGCCCCCGCGCTCGAGCGTCGCTTGCAGAAGCTGGACGTGTTGCGCCGCGCTACCACCGATGCGCTCGTCCGCGCCCAAAGGGCGCGCATCGAACCGCTCGACACGCTCACGGCAGGCTCGCTGGAGGTCGTGGCCCGCCCCGCGGATGCCGCGGTTGTGTCCCGGGCGACGATCATCGCCTGGGGAAAGCTCGACTCGCTGTACGGCGACGCGGCACTCCGTGCTGCTGCCGCGCCGCTGCTCTTTTTCCGCCAGGGACAGCCGGTCAGGAACGTGCCCCCCGCCGTGCAGCAGCTTCAACAGGTGATGGGGTCGAAGGAGGCCACAGTCGCCGACGTCGCATTTCAGCTCGTGCGCGCGGCCAGCGCCGCCATCGGCCAAGGCACGGACACAGCGCTCACGAATTGGCTCGGACCGATGTTGCTCCCCGACGCCACGGCCCGTGTCGAGCGTTCCCACGTGTACGTCGAGCTGGTGACGGCGCCTGCGGTCGCGGTGCGCCGCTGTTATGCCGGCGTCGTGGAAAGTTGCGCGGCCGCCCTGGGGACAGTGGCAGGTGATCGCGCGCTCTTGTGGTACGATGCGCCCGAACGCAGGACGGTCGTCGGGCGAAATCTGGAAAGCGCTCAGCATCTGGGTCTGTATGCTGCCAGCCGTGCCTGCCTGGACCAGGAGTCCGATGCAGCGTGCCTCGCAGTCTTGCACGCCCTGCCCTGGCTCGAACCTCCGCTGTCCAATGAGGCACGCCAGTCGCTCGCACGCGTCGCGCTCTCCCTTGGATGCCGCCGTGCCTTTATTCGGCTCGCGGAGAACACGGGCCGGCCCTTGACGCAACGGCTGGCGCTTGCGGCAGCGGTGCCCCTCGATTCGCTCATTCACCAGTGGCGGGAGCTGGTCATCGCGGCGCGTCCTCGTCCGGTCACCCTGTCGGCGCGTTTCGCGTGGGCAGCGCTAGGCTGGAGCGTCGTCTTTGGGTTGCTCGCGCTGCGCAGCACGAGGTGGCGGTGACACTGTCGCGCTGGATCGCGATTGCGGCGCTCGCGTGCCTCTTGGTGGCCGTAGCGTACTTGCCACCACAGCCGAGTGCGTTCGAATACAACCTGCCATCGGCTGCATCGCCCGAAGACGCTCGGCTCAATTTGATCAATCATGCTCGGCAACGGACCGAGGAGCTCCTCACGAGCTTACGGTCTCACGATTCGCTCCGGGCGGCGGTGCGCGCGGGCGACACCCGGATGGGTGATGTGACCCTGGTCTTTCGCGGCCCGGTTCGCGCGGAGAGGGCACAGGCAATCCGCCGCGCCCTCGAGCGTGTGTGGCAGCAGGCCCACGGCCCCGATGGAACCCGCCTGCTGCTGCTTATCGAGGTCCGCGCGTCGCGACAGTACACCACGACGTACGTCCTCCCCCAAGCGCTGGATGGGCGAACCTGCGCGGTGTCGTTCACCATCGACCCGAGCATTCAATGGGTCCGACTCAACTCGGTCATGGGTGCTGCGGACATCGATCAAGTGCTGCAGGAATCGCTGGGACCATGCCTCTATTACGCGGCGTTCGGCCTACCCGGGCCACATGTTGAGCAATGGTTGCTGCAGCGCTCGTTCAAGCTCGCCAATTCAGGGAACTGGCATGGACCACCACCGCGGACGCGGTGGGAGGGCCAGCCACTGGACATGGTCTTCTCGAACATGTCGTTCGACGCCGCCGCTTGCACCGCCGGCCGCTTGGGGCGTTGCCGGACCGCCGTGGAGCACACTAACAACGAGGAGAATTTTCCCGTCCGGCCAGAACCAGAGCGACTCGTAGGCGTTTTCCAACGCTCCTATTGGCCGCGCAACTTCTTGAGCGACGACTATTATCTCGCGTCGCTGGTGCGGGAGATGGGACGCGACCGATTCGCGCAATTCTGGCGTTCCACCGCACCGCTCGACAGCGCATTCAGATCAGCGTTCGGCCAATCCATCGAAACGTGGACGACGCATTGGGCGCGTGGGTTTGTGCCCGAAATGCCGCCCTTCGGGCCGGCGCCGCGTCCGATCGCCGTGCTCTTCGCCGTTGGCGTCGCAGCAGTCGCTGTAGCGGTTGCCGCGGCGGCCGTCATGCGGCGTCAGGTGAGCTAGGCTCCCGCGATCTCCAGGCAGGCGTTGGCATCGTCGACCGCCTGCTGAATTCCATCGGGCCCCTGGTCGACCGCCGCGCGTAATCGCGCCAGCGTCGTGAGCGTGCGACTCAGCGCCTCGCCGCTCTCGTCGCGCCGCACGGCGAGCGCACGCACCGCGTCGCGTCGCCGCTCCAGCACGGCCACGCGTTGGGCCCGTCCGCGTAGACGACTGCGAATCCGCCGCGGCCCAGCAGCCCCCGCACCTCGTAGGCCGCGCCGAGACTTCGGGCGAGTCGTCTCTGTAACTCGGCGTCGTACGGATTAGTCACGGTGCGGCGAAGCTACGTCGCGTGAGGTAGTTTAGGAAATCCAAGGAGGCAGCTATGAGCGAAAAGAAAGCATTCCTCGACGCCTGGGAGCGGGAAGCGGCAACGACCGTGAAGCTGCTGCGCGCCTATCCCGGGGGGAAAGAAACCCTGAAGCCGCATGACACCTGTCGCAGCGCCAAAGAGCTCGCCTGGACGTTTGCCTTCGAAGGAGCAGCCGCGGCCCAGGCTGTCAAAGGCGAGTTCAAGTTTCCGCCCACGAACATGCCCACGATGCCGGACACGTGGCAGGGTACGGTCGGCGAGATCGAACGGGTCTTCAAGAAGATGGCGGACGAAGTGCGGAACGTGGACGACCGCTATCTGAATTCGACGATCAAGTTCTACACGGCCCCGAAGCAGATGGGCGACGTGCGCAGACAGGATTTTCTCTGGCTGATGCTGAACGACATGATCCATCACCGCGGGCAGTTCTCCGTCTATCTGCGCATGGCGGGCGGCAAGGTCCCCTCGATTTATGGGCCGTCCAAGGACGAGCCGTGGCAGTGAGGATTTGAGCGCAAAAAGCGGATAGAACCCGAGTGGGCACTCCCGCTAAGTTGTCAGCCATGAGTCCCACGCAGCGCTGGCAGGCGGTGTTGGCGAGAGATCGCCGCTTCGACGGGGCGTTCGTGTACGCCGTCCGCTCGACCGGCATCTACTGCCGCCCCTCGTGCGCCAGCCGCCGGCCGCGGCGCACGCAGGTGACGTTTTTCCCCATCCCCGAAGCGGCCGAGCGCGAAGGCTTCCGGGCCTGCCGCCGCTGTCATCCTGCCGACGTCAACGGCACCGATCCCGCGGTCGCGCTGGTGCGCGAAGCCTGCCGGGCGCTCGACGCCGGCCGGAGCCCGGCCGCGGAGCCACGTCGCCTGGCGCGCGCCTTCAAGCGCGTCCTCGGCATTACGCCGCGCGCCTATGCCGACGCGCGCCGCGTCGCGCGCTTCAAACACGAATTGAAACGGAGGAAATCTGTGAGCCCCGCATTGTACGAAGCCGGCTACGGCTCCTCGAGCCGCGTATATGAGCGAACCCATGCGCAGCTCGGCATGACCCCCGCGACCTATGCCCGCGGTGGTGCCGGGATCGACATCACCTTCGTCACGGTCCCGACGTCGCTGGGCCGGCTGCTCGTGGCCGCCACCGCGCGAGGCGTGTGCCGGGTCATGCTGGGCGATGACGACGCGAAGCTCGAAACCGATCTGCGCACGGAGTTTGACGCGGCCCGGGTGCAGCGCGAGAAAGGCGGAAAGCTCGAGGGGTTCGTCGAGGCGATTCTCTCGTATCTGGATGGTCGCGAGCCGCATCTCGACTTGCCGCTCGACATCCGCGCGACGGCGTTCCAGCGCCGCGTGTGGCAGGAGCTGCAGCGGATCCCGTTCGGAGAGACTCGCACCTACGCGGACGTGGCCAGGCAGATTGGGCAACCGAAGGCAACGCGCGCCGTGGCTCGTGCGTGCGCGACGAACCCCGCCGCGCTGATCATCCCGTGCCATCGCGTGGTGCGAGAAGACGGTGCGCTGGGCGGTTATCGCTGGGGAGTTGATCGAAAAAGATCGCTTCTTATGAAAGAAAACACGGACCTGCAAAAGCTAGACGCACCGACGCAGCAGCGGTAAACCGTCTGGAGTCAACGGGACAACCCTCGCGCGGGTGGTCCCGTTCACCGATTACTGATGCCCGCGGTGCGTCTGCAGCCTAGTCTTTGCATGTCCCCGTCTTTTAGTTGACCGGGATCCAGTAGCTCACTTTCACCGCGAAGAAATTATCGCCTCTTGCGCGAAACGAGTTCATCAGGTCCCCGAACCCGACTCCGCGGTCGGCAGCTCGGGAGCCGTCGCGATTCTGTGCCCATACCACGTACAGCGTGCTTCCCGGCCTCCATTCCCAACGCAGCACCGCATTGCTGTGGAGCGACAGGGTATTGAAGTCGGGATTGGGAATCGTCAGCGTGTCAGCGCCGCCGTTGTCGGTGACGGTGTAGTTACCACCGGCATTGCGCGCGACGGTCGTCCCGGACGTCCCGTAGCGGCGCAGGTCGAAGGTACGGGGCCGCGGGAGCTCCCCAAGCCCGAGATGTCTTGGTCGCGCATCACATCTGAGGCTCAACTGACGTTATAATCTCGTCCCATGGTGCACTCGACGCGGTGGGCCGTCGCCCTCGTTCTCGCACTGCTCCCTTCTACTATTATACTGCACGCCCAAGACGTGGCGTTTCGTCTCGTCGTGCACGCCTCGAATCCGGTCGCCAGCCTCACGCGCGACCAGGTGTCGAAAATCTTCCTGCGCAAAGTGACGCAATGGGATGGCCATAAACCGGTTCTGCCCGTCGATCAGGCGCCGGACTCGCCCGTGCGCCGCACGTTCACGAAGCAGATTCATCAGCGCACCATCGCCGCCATTCAGACCTGGTGGCAGCAGCAGACGTTCGCCGGCATCGCGGTGGCCCCGCCGGAGCGCACCTCCGATGCCGCGGTGCTGGCGTATATCCGCATGTATCCCAATGCGATTGGGTATGTCCGCGCGGGCGTGCCTACGGGCAAGGACGTGAAAATCGTCGACGTCACTCCTTAAGGCGGAGTCTCGAAGACATACAGCTGCGCGTGGGCCGCAGGGTTATGCTCGCCTGCCCACGTTTCCGCGACATACACGCGGTGTTCGACCGGGTTTGGCAAAATCCGGCAGAGATTGTGACCGTACGGGATATCGGTCGTGACGTGCAACGTCGTCAGCGCCTGCATCGTCCCGCGGTCGAATACCGCGAGCCGCGACTGGCCGGTCGTGGCGAGACCGGCGACGTAGAGCCACGGGCGCGACTGATCGGGAGCGACGGCGCAGGGTTCGAAATCGAGTGACCGTGAAGCGAACAGCTGGCCGTCGGACGCACGTATCGCCACGATCGTGAACGACGGCCCCGAATCTCCCGCGAGGTACAGCGTGTCGCCAGCGCTCGAGAACGCCGCACCCTGCGCCGCACTCAGGATCGGCACGCGATAGCCAACGCTCCCAAGACCGACGTCGATCACCGGGACCCCCCGCGTCCCGGAATCGCCGATTGTGCCCGCCAGCAAGACGGCACGATCTCGCTGTGGCGAGCGGACGACGTCGCTGACCGCCGTCCCAGGGATCGTTTCGGCCGTGCATGCCCCGCTATCGCAGGCAGTGACGGAGAAGTTGGCGTCAGCCAGCACGACCCAGCGGCCGGTTTGCAGCACGGCGACGAAATGATCCGTGATGGCCGACGCGGTGTCGGTGAGTGGGTAGAGCGGCTCGGTGTGCCATACCAGCCAGCGCCCGGTGCTGCAGCCCCCAGTCAAGAGGACGACCTCGCTCACGTTGGGCCCGGGCCCGACGCCGCGCGTGCAGGAGACGGCGTGCACCGTGTCGCCGAGATCGATCGCCTTGTTAGTGCGAATATTCCAGCGTCGTAACCCGGTCGGCCCGTTGCCGAATAAATACCGCGGATCGCGACCGGGCTCGGTACGGCCGCTGAAGAGGGGGCCCTCGACGCGATCCACGAATCCGCGCAGCTGGACGGCGACCGCGTGCGGGTCCACATCACGCGCCACGACGCGCAGCGTGTGCGGCCCGGGGCGATCCGGGGCTACCGCGGCGACGGTCGTGTCATCCACGCGACGCACCGCGAGCAATTGCCCGTCGAGCAGGATGTCCGGGAGAGACTCAGCCGCGAATCCGCGGGACGTAACGATCAGCTCGGCACCACTCCACACGTCCGGGCTGGCACTGAAGGATTGCAGCTCGGGCACAGGCTTGACTGTGGGAAGCTGGTCACACGCGGTCAGGACACTGCCCAACCACAGCATCCGGCACATCAGGCGGCTAGTGCTGGCCATCTCCGCTGCTCGCCGCCGCCTCGCCACCCAACCGGTGCTTCTGATACCAGCTCATCATGTAGAGCTGCGTGCGCAGGAAGTTCGACGGCTTGGACGACGTGCCGTGATACTCCCCGTTGAAGCGCAGCATCACCACTGGAACCTTCAACATCTTCAACGCCGAGTAGAACTCCTCGGTCTGGGGCATCGGCGTCCGCAGGTCCAGCTCGCCCGTCATCAGCAGTGTCGGCGTCTTCACGTTGCCGACGTACACGAGCGATGACTGCTTGATCCACTGATCCGGTTTTTCCCAGAACGGCGCGTCGAAGAAGCTGTAGGTGAACAGCGGGATGTCCGTCTGCCCCGCCATGCTCATCCAGTCGATCACCGGACAGCGCACCGCCGCCGCCGCAAACCGCGTCGTGTGTCCGATCACCCAGCTCGACAAGACGCCGCCGCCCGAGCAGCCGCCGACGTACATGCGCTGCGTGTCGATGTAGCCGCGGCGCACGACCGTGTCGACGCCGGCCATGAGATCGTCGTAATCCACACTCGGGTAGGCGCGCTCGATCGCGTTCCCGAACGCACTGCCGTACCCGGTGCTGCCGCGCGGATTCGTGATGAGTACGACATAGCCGTTGGCGGCGAAGTTCTGCAGCTGATAGCTGAACGCGCCGTTGTACATCCCGTGCGGCCCGCCGTGGATCTCCATGATGAGCGGATACTTGTTGCCGCGGTCGAAGCCCGGCGGCTTGATGATCCAACCCTGCACGCGGGTCCCGCCGGTCGAGGTGTACCACACCTCCTCGACCGAGCCCAGATGAATGCGGTCGAGAACGTCCGCGTTGACGTTGGTGAGCCGAGTGATCGGCGACCGTCCCGCCCGCACGTTGAAGCGAACGACGTCGGGAGGATCGTTCGCGTCGGACCGGATGCCGGCCGCGTTGAAGTCGCGCGCGACCGACGACAGCGAGAGCATCTGCACGCCCTCGGTGACGCGCCGGTTGCCACCGCGCACGCCGGCGAAGTACACATTGCTGGTCCCCTGCTCGCCGAG
>DASPXJ010000057.1:0-18623 GCA_035637355.1 Gemmatimonadales bacterium | reverse complement strand
CCGGGGAGCAAGCGCGCTCCGGCTTTCGTGTTTCCGTGCGTTGAAACGCCGGCTCGGCGAAGGCGTGAGCCCTTAAGGGCTCGCGTATTGGCCGAGCCGCGGCTTCAGCCGACGGATAAATCTCGCGTGCAAGTGATTCTTCCCGCGTTCATTTGATACGCTCCGACTCAGATTCTCCTCGCATCGTATCGCCACGAGGAGGCGGTACGTGTGGGGTCCCGCGTCATGGCCTTCGGGATTGCCAGGGTTCGCAGCCGCGTGCTGGTGTGGCGAAACTGGTAAACGCGGAGACCTGTCACGTCTCTGGGCGAAAGCCCTTGTGGGTCCGAGTCCCACCACCAGCACCCTCGCATTTCCCTATTGACTCGGCGAGCTGAACCGCCGATGTTTGAAATACGTGACAGGTCTCTGCGTAGCCAGTTTCGCTACGTGAGAAAGCCGGGGAGCCAAGCTCTCCGGCGTTTGTTTTCCCCGGGGCGTGGCCTCGGGGCTCGCTACCCTGCAGCAAAACAACCCTTCGATGCAGCAAGAACGCCCTAACTGAGGTCAGCCGCGGACGCCACGTTTGTCACCTCCCAAAGCACCGGACAGCCCAACGCTCTCGTCTAATGATCACCCCGTCACTGTTCGCGTCACGTTACTGTCCGGCGCAACTGCGTGGCCGCTCCGTTACCCCGTCCTCCCAGCTTCCCAAGCCTGTCTAAGGACTATTGCCGCACCCCAAGGAGGCCGTCATGAAACGTGCACGGATGGTGATACCGATTCTGGTGGCCGGGACATTGGTAGCTGCTGTGTCCGAGCGCGCTGAGACACCCAACCCTGCCAGTGTCGCGCAACCACCGGATACCGAAATCCGAGAATGCCCTCAGGCGCACGACAGCACCGGCGGGGCGGAGATCCTGACGAGCGGATCATCAGGAATCCCTGAATTCAACGACTGCCAAAGGTTCATCGTAGCCGGCAAGTTCGATTCGCTCTACGCGATCTACGCGACCCACCCGGCAACGGTTGCCGTAAACCGCAATCAGGCTGTGCTAGTCGCGGTCATACGGAGCTTTGGAGGGACGTACCGTCCGCTCACAATCCGCCCCGGCCTCAGTTGTCTTTACCTCTACAATGATCGCCGCGCGGCGCGCGTGATGGATAGCAGCACCTCCTTCTTCCCATGTGACTCCGTCATTGATGTCAGGCGGCTGAGCGGCCCGGTTCTCGAATCGCGACCGACCACCGCGAGCGGATTCGACCAGGACCAGGACTACCCGCAAGTCGCGCGATGGGACTGGGATTCTCAAGAGAGAATCCAGTACATCGGCGTGAAGTGCGGGGCCGCTTGGTGCGAAATCGGCCGACCAGGCTTTCACTCGTCTCCCTCATGGAAACCCGCTGCCAGCCTTCCTTATGAGATCCGGCGAACTATTGCGATCAAAGGTTGGTACGATGAACAGAGACTCGCAGGCCCACCCCCGACCGCAGGCGAACTCGCCAGCGTGAGCAGGATCAGGGGCACGATTTTTCCGCACTTCGAGTTGAACAATTACGTCGATGATGCCACGTGGAAGGGAGCATGGCGCACGGTCGCGTACGTTGCGATGTCAGCGACATCGCCGAAGTACTACAACGTCATGAATCTCGGGGCGACACCTGGTGCGAGTCCGACCACCTCGCTAAACCCGGAGACGCTGAACAAGATACAGTTCTGCGTTGGTACGGCAGAAGACTGTGATGTACCCAACCCTCCGATCTGCGGCGCTTCGATGACGCCGTGGGGTTGGTCACGAATCGTCCGCGCTGGATTTCCGATAGCTCTGTACAAGTGCGTTACCAGATGGCCAAACCCTCCCCCAGCAGTTCCCACGCCCCCATCCGCACGTTGGCGGTGGGTCAGTGCCGACGAGACGAGCTGGACGAAATGCTCAGCCGGGTGCTGTGAAGTGCATTCGTGACGGAGTTCGATTCAGCGTGGGCTCGCCACCGGGCCCACGCTATCTAATTGCTAGAGGGCCTCAAGATCCTGAGCGGTCGCGACCACAACGTAGCTGTTTGGCTGTCGCCCAACGAAGCCGCGAGCCGTGCGCGTAACGCCATCGCACGGATCAAGCAACCCGCTCGGGCCGGATCACCTAAGGACTGCGGTGGGGTTCTGGCGAGCGCGCTGAGGGTTGGGTCGAGCCATGCGATGGCACCGCGCACATCACCGATCGCCGCACGCAGCGATGCCTCAGGGAATAGCACATCCACCGTGCGATCTTCAGGGGCGTTTGCGACGCGCGCTGGCGCGGCGACGTCCAAGATACGTCGCACCGCCGCGGTATCTCCGGCCAGAAATGCCGCCTGAGCATCCACCAAATCGTACCCATGCCCGGCCAGCTCCCGAATCACGGGCAAGTGATGATCCGGAAAGGCTAGCGTTGCAGGTCGGGCGAGCCATTCCAATCGGGCTTGCTCTCGCTGCTGCGCATCCAGCGCATTCACGCCCGCGCGAACTTGCGACTCGAGCGCATCGAGACTATCCGCCGGACCGCCGAGCCCTGCAAACACCATGAACGCGGAACCAGACCGTGCGATGAGTGGGGGCAGCGTCCATTGACCGCTCAACGCCGCGCGCCGTGCGAGCTGCGCCGCGAGTTGAGCTCGGCCCGCAAGCACAGCGATACTGGTGAACAGCAGCGCGTCAGGGCCGGTTGCGGTGGGATAGGAATCCAGCAGGGAATCTGCCAATGCCTTGGCAGCCGCGACGCCCGCGAGATCAGCCGGCAGCGCAAACTTGAGCTGCATCCAGACCTCCGCACCGGCAATGCGAAGGCGTTCTTCAGGGTCTGTCGCCAGCGCGCGCGCTCGTCGCAGCGTGTCCAATGCCGCCGGATCGTTCAGAAGCTCCAAAGCAACAGCAAGTGCTGCAAATGCCTCAGGACTCTGTGGGAACGCGGTTACCCACGTAGTCGTCAGCTCGTGAAAGAATTCGCGCTGATGCCGGACCGCCGCTGCACCACGTCGGGGGATCGCGCGTGGATCTCCGTCCCACACCCAGCGCGCGGGGAAAGGCACGACCACAAGCGAATCGCCCTGCCATGACGCGCGACCCAGGTACCGGCTCGTGTCAGGAGCGAGACCGCGGCCTTCAATTAGATCGTTAGGACCAGTCAGCAACAGGCTCCGAACGGCCTTGAACGCCTCATCGCGCAGCGAATAATGAAGGGATGGCAGAAGTTGGAACGCGCGCCGATAGGCGACGAGCGCGCGAGCATAATTGCTGCGAAATCTCCTCCCGGACTGACTCCGGGGATCACGAATTACGTAACGATCGCGGTTCAGGCATGTCGCGAGGCCATACCACGCCGCGAAATCGGAGATCTGGGCGGTCGCCAGATTGTCCCAAATGCGGCAAGCGGTGGGCACATCACCATGATTGAACGCAATCAGTGCATCCAACAGGGCTCGATCTCTGACGCTCAACCGCAATCGACCGGCTTCAGCTCGTGTGGTAGGAGAGCTCCAGGCACCGACGGGCGCACCAATCCAGTATCGCGTCTGAGCCAGCCACAAATGCGCGTTGGTATAGCCGGGATCGCGCTCTGTGGCCTCTGTAAACGCGCGGTCGGCCGCCGCCAGAGACCACACTTGTACAGCATTGAGACCTCGTGCGAATGCATCCCGCGCCGCCACCGAGCGCGTCCCGGCACGACCACCATTCGCGATCCACACAGTGTCATCAAACAACAGCTGATCGGCGAGGCGGGCAAAGCTCGAGTCTGCGCCGCCCAAAGTCGGCGAGAGATTCACGAAACGTTCGCGCACCAGTGAATCACCACCAGTGCCGTACAGTTGCGCCCTCACTTTCAGGGAGTCACCCACTCGCGACACGTCACCCCTGATGTACCACGCGGCTTTGCCTCGCCGCGCCGCAGCTCTGGGCCGGCGGGCTGCCGCTGAATCTGGCGTCGTCATGACGGTGATGCCCTTCCACTGATTGAGCTGATCCTGCAGCAGCCGGCCCGCATTCATGGAGGGGCTGACGCCTTCTCCGTATTCCCAGACTGGGACCACCAAAAAGCGGTCCGCCTTGAGTGTCGGCCGTGTCAGTGCCCAGGCGGCGACGACGAGAATGCCGAGCATCAGTGTCGCAACCGCGGCCACCGCGGTCCGCGATTTCCACCTCACGGGCTTGCGCCGCTCCCCGGGCACCGGCTGCGTCCGGGTCGGCGTCACCGGCCCGGCACCCTCCAAGGACAGCGCATCAGCAAAATCGGTCGCGCTCGAGTATCGATCCTCTCGTTTCTTGGCGAGTGCGATGTCGAGCAACTGCTCGATGCGCGCGGGAACATCGGGCCGAAAGTCCCGAATCGGGGGCAACGGTTCGACGAGATGCTTGTTCAGGATGACCTGAACATCAGGTCCGTCGAACGGCATCTTCCCGGCGAGCATCTCGTACAGCACGCAGCCCAGGCTATAGATGTCACTGCGCGCATCGAGATCACCGCGGCCCATCGCTTGCTCGGGACTCATGTAAGCCGGCGTGCCAATGGTCACGCCGGTGCTCGTCACGGTCTGGCTGTCGGTCGCGGCCATCGCGCGCGCGATCCCGAAGTCGGTGACCCACGTGTGGCCGTCCTCGATCATGATGTTGCCGGGCTTGATATCGCGATGAATCACGCTGTGGCGATGCGCGTGCCCAAGCGCGCTCGCGACCTGGCGTGTAATTCGCAGCGCCACGTCAAGGGCCAACGGCCCTGGGGCGAGCAGATCGCGCAGCACCTCGCCATCGATGAAGCGCATGACATAGAACGGACGCTGCTGCCCGCCGCGCGTGATGCCGGCCTCGAGCAGTGTGACGATATGGGGGTGATTCAGCTTCGCGGTTGTCTGGATCTCGCGAAGGAACCGCTCGCGTGGAACCGGCAACGCAAAATGTTCCGACAAAACCTTGATCGCCACCAACTTGTCTTCGAACTTGAGATCGCGGGCGAGATACACCGTGGCAGTGGCACCGTGGCCGAGCTCGCGCTCGATCCCGTAGCGATCGCCGAAGTCGTCGTGCGGGAATTGCATCGCCTGCGCCTCGATCTACCGGCTCTGGTCGGTCGACGCTACGCTACACCGCACGTGGGGCCACGGCAAGCGAACTCCCGGGGGCGCGTTATCTTCGGTCCGTCGAGGGGGCTTCGAACACGTCATGGTGCTGACGCCGCTCAAGCTGGTTTGCTTCGGCCCGCCCTGCGCGCGACTCCCCCGAGGCGAGGCGCCCGCGGAACTCCGCTGGCACAAGCACGTCGCGTTGCTCGTCTACCTCGCGCTGTCCCCCAATAAGAGCCGCACGCGAGATCACCTGCTCGGCCTTTTGTGGGCCGAGCAGCCGGAGCGCGGAGCCCGCAAAGCGCTCAACACCGCGATCAATCGGCTCCGGCACGCACTGGGGGACGCGCGCCTGCGCTCCGAAGGTGACACGTTGACCCTGAGCGACGCCCGGCTCGACGTAGACGTCCTGCGTTTCTTATCGCTCGTTGAGGACACCCCTGAAGCGGCGGTCGCTCTGCTGCACGGCGATTTTCTCGAAGGCTTCCACATCAAAGATGCGCCGGAGTTCGAGGACTGGATGGCGCGCGAGCGAGAGCGCTACCACGCGCTGGCGGCGACGACGCTGGTGGCGGCCGGAGAGCGACACGTCGCGACGGAATTCGCGAAAGCGGCGGATCTCGCCCGCCGCGCGTTGGCGCTCGTCCCGCGCTGCGAGCCCGCCATCCGACTGCTGATGCGTGCGGGCGCTCTCGCGGGCGACTTGGCAACGGCGGTCGGCGCGTACCAGGATTTCGCTCATCGCCTCGAGACCGAGGTCGGCGAGCGACCCGGGCGAGATCTGTCCGCCCTTGCCGAGCGGATTCGCGGTCAAAGGTGGCGCCCAGCGGGGATCAACACGACGCTCACGATCCCGCTCGTGGGACGCGAGGCGCCGCATCGCGGAGTGTTCGAGCTGATTGCGCAGGTCACGGCAGGGTCGGGACCTCGCGCTCTGGTGATCGTGAGTCCCCCCGGAATGGGGCGCACGCGCCTCCTCGCCGAATGTGCTCAGCGACTGGCGCTGGACGGCGCGCAGTTGCTGCAAATCCGGCCGGTGAAGAGCGATCACGATTCGCGATGGAGCGCAGTCCGGCTGCTGATGGGCTCGGGCGGGGGCGTCGGCGCGCTGCGCGGGTTGGCGGGCGCGCGTCCCGACGCACTGTCGGCGATCGCCGGCCTGGCGCCGGACCTCGCCGAGCGATTTGCACCGCGCGAGCCGCGGGACGTCGCGGACATGGCGACCGCGCTGGCGAGCGTGTTGGGAGCCGCCGCCGAGGAGCAGCCAGTGGCCATCGCTATCGACGACGCTCACTGGGCCGACGGGACATCGCTCGCAGCGCTCGGCGCCGCCATGGGCCAGCTCCGGAGCAGCCCCGTGGTACTCCTGTTGACGGTGGCCCAAGGGACCAGCGATCCTCCGCCCGAGCTGCTGCAGCTCGAGAGCGAGGTGGGCCGTGAGATTCCCGGGCTCGTCGTGCGTCTCCGTCCACTGGAAGAGGACGATTTGGGCAAGCTCGTGGCGTCACTCGCGCCCTGGTGTCGCGGTAAGTCGCAACGCGAGCGGCTCACGCGTCGCATCATCCACGAAACTGGTGGGAGCCCCTTCTTCGCGGTCACGCTGCTCGGAGCCCTGGCCCAGCCAAGCAATTTTCAGAAAGACATGGTAGCGTGGCCGCCGCCTGGTGGGACAATTGACGCACCGCTGCCATTCTCCGTGCCTGCCATCGCGCGTCATGCGATCACGGTACGCATCGGGGAGTTGACGCCAGAGGAAGTCCGCGTGCTGGGCGCCGCGAGTGTGTTTGGCCAGGCGCTCGACCTCGAGCTGCTTGCCGAAGTCGTCGAGCTCTCCCGACACGACGTGGAACAGCTGCTGCCCGGCTCCGAGCGACGGCATCTCATTCAATTCGACGGCCGCCGCTACACGTTTGCTGCGCCCCTGATCGCGGAGGTCATCCGGGCGGAATGCATCACAAAGGGCGAACGGCGCATACTCGAACGCAGGGCAATCGACGCGCTCGCTGGTCGCGACGATCTCGAGAGTCGGGCGTTGCGGGTCGATCTCTTCTCACGGGTCGCGCCGGATCAGGCGGGACTCGATCTCGCGCTGTCGGTCGCACAGGATGCGTGGAAGGCGGGCGCGCGACGCATGGTCGACCGGTCGCTGGCCGCCGCGGAACGGATTCAGCAAGCCGCGCAGCTCGATCCTGAATTAATCGCACGTCTGCGCACCGATCTCTTGTAGCGCTGTGGCCAAAGCAAGAAGCCCAGGATCTCTCAATCCCTGGGCTTCCCCCAAACTCCGCCACGTCGGCGTCTAAGCCACCACTCCTCCACCCAACTGTTGACCCGGAATCACGATGCACTGATTGACCGGGCTCAACACCGCAAATATCCGTCCCGTGCTGCTCCCGTTCAGTCCGGCCGCGGGATTGATCACCGGCACGGTAGGCAGATTGCCCGCGCCGTCTTCCTGCGTGTAGAGCTGCGTGCGTTCTATGACCAGCGTCCCATCCGCCGTGATGGGATAGCGGCGTCTGCGCACGCTGTTCCCAAGATTGCCGCCGATGGTTATGGCGTCTCCGGCACCCGGATTCACGCTGATCACGATGTCGCCGTGCAGCTCCCTGCCGCCGACGAGGGCGGGAATGTTGGCGAATGTCCATACGCCGGCGAGCGTCGCGGCCTGACGGTCCTGGATGATGATATCGCCCACTTTGAGGACTCGATCGGCGGCCGCGAAGGCGTGGTACGTACCGCCGATGCCCGCCTTGCGCCGGCTATCGGCCTCGATCACATAGCCGCGGTGTCCCGGATGCGCGAGCAGCAGCACGTTCTTGCCAACATGCGCGCCGCCATCCTCCGACTCCAGCGTAAGCCCGATGCCGGTCCGTCTGACCGTGGACACCACAAACACTGCGCTCCATGCCTGCCGGTTGTTCGCCGGCACGATCACGCCGCTCGTCCGCGCATCCCGCAGCGCCGATTCCACGAGCAGGTCGAGTCCCGGCGTGGCGGCACCGGGGACCCCAGCCAACAAGTCGCCGCGCACACGCGTGACCTCCGCATTCACCTGGGCAGGGGTCGTCGCGGCAGCATTCAGCAGTCCGTAGTTGATCGCCGCACTCACCGCCTGCGCCTGGAGCGCGGTGAGCGTGAGCGGACGGATGTCGCCCGTGCGGCAGAGCCAATATTGGACGAGCTTGCCAAATACGGCCGGATCGTCTTCCATGAGCGCACCGGCAGCGGGGAACCAATCAGTATGTTCCGCCTCCGCCGCGACTCGCACGGCGTCGCGCAGATCGGCCTCGGTCACGACCACATTCGTGGCAAAGAACCCGCACAGTTGCTGAATCGGCTGCCCCGCTGACGCGAGCATGCCGCTCGTGTCGCCCATCGAGACTTTCACCGCGCCTTCTCCGGTGGACGCCTCGATTGTGCTGCCGGGCGCGCTCCGCGCCGCGCCGATCACGGAGTTGATCATCGGATCTTCGTGCGGCGCCCGCGCCCGCGGGGCGTCGGGATTCATCGCAGCGAGCGTGTCCCGCGCCGCCTGAGCGCCATCCGCCGGCGTGGCCAGGCCCCTATCCACGGCCGACCTGATCGACGCCAATTTCTGATCGGCGGACCGGGTGCCCTGCTCTGCTTTGGCGATTTTGGCCATTTCGAGCTGTGCCGCCTGGTTGCCGAAGTTGGTCGCGAGACTGGCCGCGGTATTGAGCGCGCCCATGGCGTTAGCCTGCGTCGCCGCCAACCCCGCCATGTCTCGGAACGCGTTCGGGTTGGTCACCGCGTTCAACACGCCCGCGAGCCCACTCGGTGCCGGCGCCTCCGGTGCGTTTTGCAGGTTGATGATCGTGCCGGGGAATGTGGTCGGAGTTGTCCCGGCGGTCGGATCCTGCCGCCGGCTTTGGAGCAACGACGGATCGATGGTCCCAAGATCGGGCTCCTTCTCCGCGAGGACCCAATCGACGTTGCCGTAATGCTCCTCGAGCGCGGCACACTCATCCATGATCGTCTGCGCATACAATCCGTCTGTCGGCAGACCGACGAGCATCGGGTCGTTGACCGGCTGGCGCTCTGCGTAGAGATCATAGAGTTGGGCCGGCGTTCTGATACTGCCGAGCCCGAGAAACGACGCGGCCCCGACGCGATACACCAAACTGTTTCCGATCACGCCAATCGGTTCGCGATCCACCACCGACGCGATGCTGACGCCGTTCGTATTGGGCACATAGAAGCCGTCCAACAGCATCAGCAGCCGGTCGCGATCCATCCGCCACCAGATGGCCTTGTGGTAATACTCGACGTGCTCGTTGAGGTGCTCGATGAGCTGGTTCACGCTGCGCGTGATTTCCAGGCGCTCATCCACCCGCTCCCAGTCGTCGAGCGGCAGCACCGCAGTGGCACTGTCCGCGGCCCCCGTCCCGGGCGCCACGAGATCGTTGGTTCCAGAACGCCCCTCCACGCCGTGCTCGAAGCGCTGGGTGTTGTAGATCAACGAGAGGCGCGTGAGGTTGGCGACCGATCCCGGAGGAAGTCCTTGGCCGGCGACCACGGTGAGTTGCTGCAGCGACGCGCGACTGAGGCCGCCGAGATCGCTGGCGGCGATGGAGAAGTCGACACGAACGCTGCGGTTGAATTGATACCGTGAAGCCAGGGTGAAGTCGGCGCGCAGGACACGATTGCCAACGCGCAGTTGCAGCCGGTCGGACCATTTGGCCGCGATGCCGGGGGCATACGCGGTCTGGAACTGGCGGTCTCGTGAGTCGGCCGTGAGGACGAGCAACGTGTTGTAAATCCCAAACGCCGGCATGCCGAGCATCGGCTGCAGAATGGCCCACCGTAGTGCGTCGAACAGACCATCCGCGCTGTCCGCGGGTCGTTCAATGGCCAGCTCGATGTAGAGCGACCCTCGTACGTAGGCGAGTTGCTGGTTCGCGCGAGGCCCAGCGGGAATGTCCGACGTCGCGAAATTCGTCGCCACGTCCTTGAGATAGCGCAGCGCGCGGGAATAGAGCGGCGAGCGGATGGCGACCTGAAGCGGCTCCCGCCAACGGTACGCTCGCTGGATATCGAATGGTTTGATGGCGAAGGGAATGAAGAGACACTCCCGTACACCCGCGAATCCTGTCGAGATCTTGAGATGGCGTAGGATCTGGTAGTAGATGACCGTCAACGAGTGTGCGTAGTTCGCGTTTCGGATTACCTCGGTGGTCCCGGTGACCGATTCCTCCTCGGTCACCTCCGTCACGACCGTGCTTTCAAGCCGCCGTAACGCGTCGCCGTGGCGCCGAATCGAATCCCGGAGGCGTTGCTGCTCGCTGGCGGTCGTGTCACGCCCGCCTTCCTGGTGAGAGCTGCTGTGCGCCGAGCCCGCACCACCCCCAATACCACCGAGCACGCCAGCGAAGAAGAAGCCAATCCCCCCCGCGATAGCTTCCGTGTCGGAACTGGAACCGCCGCGAGCCCACTCATCCAGATGTGCCGCGACCATGTCCTGGTAATCGCGCTCTCGGACGATTGAGTCGTTTTCCTGATCACGCAGCTGCGTCGTTTCCGCGCGACGTGCGCGTTGCCGGCGCTCCCACTCGATCTTCTGGATCCGCTTCACCTGACGCGGCGCGAGTGTGAGCGTCTTCGCCACGTTCCCCAGCGAGTACCCGTTCGACCGCCAGCGCACGCGGAACTCGAGAATGTGACCGATCGCCACCGACGCGGCCTGGTACTGCGAGATCTCATCTTCCCACTGCAGCGGGTGGTCGGCGTCCATTACCGCGCGAGCGGCCGGCAGGCTTCCTACGAGCGTCCCCCATTGGACAGGGAGGACATGTCGGACGGGAATTGTCGCGAGTGCAGCGCTGGCCGACCGAAGCCGATCACCGACGCGCGTGAAGAAGTTGCCTGTCGGCAGCGCGCTATCCCCCTCGAGGGTGAGGAGGGACATCACTTTTCCCTTCGCAGAGGGACCGGGACCAATCGCCGGTTGGGTGGCACGCGCGATCACGGAGAAGCTGCGCTCACCGAGGACGCGCTCGGGACTCGAGAAGGGTCGACAGAAAGCTCCCGGATCTTCGGTATAGAGGCCCGGATTGTTGGCCAATTCCGTTTCGGAGACGTCGGTTGGGACTCGACTCCTGCAGCTACAACTGTCATCAGTGACCGAAACCGAAGTCGAGAGAACCGCGAGAGCTGGGAGCGGCAGCACCCGGATTCTAGTGTCGTCGGCGCTCAAGTCATCAGGAACGAAACCCAGGACTTGGTGATCGCCGACCAACCACCACGACCAGCCAGCGGTTCGCTGGTTTTCGAACGTAGCGGTGATGGTTCCGTCGGCGGCCAACAGCGCCGGGTTCCACGGCATCTGGCTGAGTGCCGTCAAATCGCCGCCTGTGACCTCCAGCGCGGAAACCACCGCGCCGCCCTGGGTCAGCAGCGCAGCGGCGGGGCTGGCATTGAGGGCGGCCTGACTGGCGATCGGGGTGACCATGACCCGTGACCTGGCAAAATCCACCGGCTCCGTCCCGGTTTTGATCAGCCGAGCAGTCCGAGTTACGAGAACCGGAGCCGGATTCGCGGGAATCGCCTGGGGTGCAGCAGCAATCTGTTGAGCCTCGGCCGCGCTAATCGTGACCGCGGCGACGCCGTTTTGAGCCTGCATGGTTCTGCTGAGAATCGCGGATCCATCTACGGCGAGTATCGCAACCTGGAGCTCGGGGCCCGCCGCATCCTCGAGGGTGACCGATCCAGTCAGCGAATTGTCAAGACTGAATCGGACCGATGACGGAACCTCGGTATCCGGAGCCCCAGGTCCGCCACTGACCTGGCGGCGGTAACTGACTTCCGCGCTGACGCCCGAGATCGCGGGCGCTACCCCGGCGGCTGGCTGTACCGTCACGACGATTCTCATTTGGTTCCTCCACGGCGTTCAGCGAAGTCAAGGCGGACCCGAGTTGCCAAACCCTGACTCGAGTTCAAGAAATCGTGAATTGACCGTGAAGTTGCACTTGTGAGGTCACGTAACGGCCACGTAGTGTGGAACAAGAGTCACGTGGCGCGGCTGCTTGGTCGCGCGCCACGTGACCGATGAGAGCGACGCCCGGAGGATGGCACGGGCGCTTGCGTATGAGAGGTTGGAGTGACAATGACGGAGACAATCTGGATGGCGTGCGAGCAAGGCTGCTGCTAGGTCTGGACGCAAATAACGCTCGAGTCAAACTCGCAGTTCGCTGATGAAAGTCTTGTCGTACTCCTCTTCGACCCACCGCAGCGTCCAGCGGAATTCGGGAGAGCCGTTCAGGTCATGCGCCCAGCGTTTCCAGTAACCCCACTCGTCGGCGGGTAGCCACTTCTCGTTGGCGGCCAGCCAGACGGTTTCACAGAGCGCAATTATCGTGTCACAGTAGTGTACTCTGGCCCTCTGTGCAGCAGAGAGCTGTTGGTAGTTCCTGGTCAGCTCTTCCGACGTGTAATCATAGAGTCCTTGGAGCTCCGCCTTCTCCACCATGATGGCGGCGAGATTGACGAACCCAGAGATCCCGTCGAGATAGTTGCGAAACTTCTGTTCTCGAGCACGTGCTCGGAACTCCCAGCCGGTGAAGAACAAAGCGGCGAGAACCGCTAGTGTCTGGGCCACATCCGTCCAGATCGGAGTGTTCACTCAAAGCCTACCTCGATTTGAGATACGCGATCACGACGAGAGTCAACACGATCGCGAGCCACGGGAGGCAGCCGCACCCCAAGCACGTGAAGTGCGACCTGAACCCACGCAGGCGGCCGAGCCAGGCCTCCTGTTGCCCATTTGGCGCGACCACGATCGGCGATTACGCGAGCGTGAACTCGCCACTGGCGAGTAGCTCGGGGAGATCACGTCTGTCGACGCGGACAAATCGCGCACCGGGCGCCACGTGGTACACCAGGCGCGTCGCGGTCCCCGAATGGCTCTTGGGCTTGGACCCGAGATAAACGACCTCGACCCCACGCCGAACGACGGGGTTGCGAGCCACCTTTACCGCGCGCGCTCCGCGCGAAGCAACGTCTGGGGCACTGCCTCCGCAGCATGTCACTTTTCCTCCTGCGGTTGAGTCGTCATGTCGTCGGCGGTCTGGCCGAATCTGCGGCGGACGCCTCCGACCATCAGTTCCAACGCTGACGCCGCCCCCGCGATCGCCCACCACACCACCACCAGACTGGGGGAGACTTCGAAAACCACGAGAACGCCTATCAGCGCGATCCACACGGAAGCACAGTGAAAGCACCGACTCAACCCGCCGAGCCCGACCCGATCCAGAGCGGCCCGCAAACGCGAGCCGCTCCGGAGCAGGCCTTCGTCATAGACGACGAATCCAGCAACGCGCCAAACCGCTAGCGTCGTGACAACGAACCAGACCGCGGCTGGACTCTGCGCGCCGAGCATACGGTCAGGCGCACAAGCCGAGTGGGGGGCACTGAGCCTGGATGACCCACCCAAAAGTGAAATTCGCCGCGAACACCGTGTAACCAGCGAGGTTGCAGCTCACACTGGCGCTCAAGCCCAGGCCGTACGCGCATTGCCCGGCCGTTCCGGTGGCCGATCCCGCGCCAATGACCCCCGTGACGTTGACTTGGCAACCGGCGCAGAGCGTCTGGTTCAACACGGTCCCGCAGGCCTGCACGCTGCCGCTGCCCCACGCGGTACCGCCGCAACACCCGATCCTGTACCCAACACTCAGGCTCAGAGCGATCGAGCCCGCGGCCCAGGTCACCGTGTGACTGCACCATTTGAGGCCGCACGGATAGGGAATGCCCCACTTCGAGCACCACTTCACTCCGCATGGGTACGAGAACGTACTCTGCAGCGAGAACGATCTGCTGAAGTGTTTGCTCTGCGAGCCCGTGATGGGATCGAACCCGCACCAGTTGGCCGGTACTTGGAGATCCAGGAACGCGTTCCCATCCAGCTGCTCCGCCACCGTCACCGGCACGATTTCGGCACTGAGCGCGGCGGGCACGGGAGTTGGGGCGCCCTTGGCACCAGCCCGGATATCTAGAATCGTCTGGTAGTTAGCGCGATTTGCAGACAGGGTCGTCGCCAGTTGCTCGAGCCCATTCTGATCGATCGCGAGACCGCCCAGTTTGAGCGCGGCGATGTGCTCCGCGGTAGCGCTCTTGAACCCCGCTTCGATTGCGACAGTGGCCTTGACTCGCGTCGCGAGCGGCAGCCTGGCCGCCTGACTGAGTGCCTGCTGATACTGCGTCTTCGTTTCCTTGTACTGCTGCGCCACCATGGCCGTGTAGATGGTTCCTACGAGCTGCTCAGGACCCAACTTCTCCTGCTTGATCAGCTGTTCGCCCGGGTTTGGGCTCCTCGCCACGTTGGCGATTGACGCGACCGATCGCGATGTCAAGGGCTGCGCCTTCAACTTGAACACCTGCGCGGGCACCGTCGGGGGCGCTACCCGATCGGCCACCGTGCGCAGCTGCTGTCGGACCGTGGCGGCCGAGCCGAGGACTGGTCTTGGAAACGGCGTGAGCTTCCGAGGAGGTACACCGGCGAGCGGCAGACTGATGAGGGTGAAACGTGGCTTCGGCATCGAAATCCTCCAGGTGGTGTGGTTTTGGTCGTTGGTGCCTCCTGATGATGTTGGGGTTCGATCACGTGACGGTCACGGGGACAGTGGGCGGAGTCACGTGCGGCGGGACCGTGGCCGAGGCCAGTACCTTCTTCCTCCTAACCCAGGTGACTCCCACCTCCATCTACGTTGCCGGCGCGTGACCGACGGCTTGCAACGTGAAGGGGTTTGACCGCCGAAGTAGGCGAGCTCGATGACGCGACGCTGCGCTTCCGGGAGCTCGCCCAGCGATCGCGTCACGAGCTGCCGCGTCTCCTGTCGCTCGACGTCGCGATCGGGCGCGTCGCTCGAGGCGAGCGGCGTGGCAAAGCCGGCGTCGCTCTCTTGTGCGGCGCGCGCCAGCACCCTGGACCGTCGCCCGCGCGCGCGCACGAGATCGAGCGCGCGCGTGCGCGTGATGGTGGCGAGCCAGGCGGTGACACTGCCGCGCGCGGGGTCGAACTGGCCGGCCGTGCGCCACGCCTGGCCGAACGCGTCCGCGACGACTTCTTCCGTGTCCGCGCGTTCCCCGACGATGGCGCGCGCCAGGGCGTAGACGGTGCTCCCGTGGCGGTCGTACAGCTCGCCCAGGGCGCGCTCGTCGCCGGCGGCCATGCGCTCAACGAGTGGCCGGTCCACGGGCACGAAAGTGGTGGCGATTCACAGGCTGTGCAAACACTACGCTGCAAGCGACAGGAATGGATTGGAGGGCTTCGACTGTGTAGGCGATCAGCACCCCGAATTCAGGACGCCAAGACGCCTCAACGATTGCGTAGCACGTCGTCGAAAAATGCCGGCAGATCGAGCTCGAACGGCGCCGTGGACGGCTCGGGATGCCACCTGAGACTGGTGCTCACGATCTCGGGGCGCTCGTCGGTGGCCCGCCAGCGCTCCACAATGCGTGCATCCACATCGACGATCCAGTATTCGCCGACGCGCTCCTGTTGGTAAAGCCGCCGCTTGACTTGCCGATCGGCACGTGCGGTCGAGGGCGAAAGGACTTCAACTGCCAACATCAGGCTCCGGATTTGACTCCACCCTAGCACTCGTCCCTCGTCGGGCGTAATGGGCAGGACAAAGAGATCGGGCTGGACGAGCATGTCAGCATGGAAGGAGATGTCGGCCGGCGAGGCCAGGACCTCCGCCCATGGCTGGTGTTGGAGATAATTCGCTAGACGAACCAACAATCCAGCGACAGCCCGTTGATGAGTCGTGGACGGGGCGGGCGTCACAACCAGCTCCCCGGCGATGACCTCGTAGCGATAGCTGTCGTCGGGGAGCGCGCGGACCATGGCGGCAGTCCAGCGTTTAGCGGTGTGTGGCATACCCATATAGTGCTCGGCTCGGCGCGCGGGGGGCAAGAGGCGGTACGTGCGGGGTCTCGCGTCATGGCCTTCGGGATTACACACCAGCACGCTCGCTTCCCCATTGACTCGGCGGCATGGGTCGCCGATTTTCAAATACGTGACAGATCTCCGCGTAGCCAGTTTCGCTACGTCAAGAAAGCCGGGGAGCGAGAGCTCTCCGGCTTTCCGTTTTAGATGATCCGCAGATTCTTGCTCCGACACGCGTTCGATTAATTCAGCCTCGTTGAATCACCCATCGTAAGTTCTGAGCTGCGGCTCGGTGCCGCGTGTGACGTCCCGTCCTGGCCTTCGGGCATATCAGGGTCTGCGACCGCTCGGTGCTGGTGTGGCGGAACTGGTAGACGCGGCAACCTCGCACGTTGCTGAGCGAAAGCTCGTGTGGGTTCGACTCCCATCACCAGCACGGCCGTATTGCGGCAGCAGGACTCCTATATTACGATTCATCGACGTGCGAGGTTGCCGCTGGAGTGAAAGCCGGGGAGCGATGCTCTCCGGCTTTCGGTTTTAGATGAGATCGTGGTTTTGGGTTTCGTTAGCCCCGGGGCATGGCCCCGGGGCTCGCTACCCTTAGTTGGCCAATTCCCTCAGCCTTTCGAGCAGCTTCACCATCGCCCACGTGTCCCGCTCGCAGTAGTTCAGCAGGTCCTTTCGCACCCGATCGCGCTCTTCCGGCGCGATCTTCTGCGCCACAAACAAGAGCCGCGCGATCTCGACGCTCGCCACCAGGCCGTCGACGATGACGAGATCGTCATACGTCAGCTCGGGAACGAGCGGCGTCAGCACGTACTTGAGGCTGAAGCTGCCGAGAAAGTCGGGGTGATAGACGTAGTCTTTGATGATCGGGTGCAGGTCGATCAGCTTACTTTCCAACTCCTCCAACTCACTGCGCAGCTCCGGCACCGCCTTTTGGAGCCCGCGGATGCGGGTCTTCTCGAACGGCGTGTACATCGCCACCCGCTCGGCGCCGGCGGTCGCCTGGACCATGGCGCGCGCCAGCTCGGGCCGAGCGTCGTGGGAGCCCTCGGCGAGGAACTCGGCGTGGGTGTAGGTGCCGTCGGCCTGGCGTTCGTGGTAGCTGAACTGCGCCGCCGCTTGCTCCCAGGGGACCATGTTGGGCCAGACCGGCACCGCGCGCATGATCGTTTCGAAATCGAGGAAGCCGAGTTTGACGTTGAACGGCTCGAGCGCCTGCGCGAGACCCGGTTCGACGACGAGCCGGTTCTCTTTCATGGCGCGGATCTGCCGTTTCTGGGCGGGCTGGAGCTTCTGGGTCGGTGGCAGGTCCCCGATCTTGTGGACGCCGGTGAGCATGTGATCGCAGGCCTTTTTGCCGCCCACGTTGAAGAGCCGGATGATGTGGTCGTTGTCCTTGGGCCAGCAGCGATCCATGAAGGGGCACTCGCGCGGCTCGAAGCAGTGCTTGCCGATCGGCGTGTCGGGCAGCGGGCCGGCCAGCATGGCGAGCTGCGCGTCGATCTCCCAGCCGATTTTGCCGAGCAGCGGCTGGACCGCGTCGGTCACGTCGGTGCGCTCGAACAGATTGCTCAGATCGGGGAAGTGGCATTCCTTGTTGAGATGCATGATGTCCACGCCGCGCACGTCGATGCCGCTGCGGTTCAGGACGTGGACCTGCACGGCGGCGTCGGCGAGGTGCTCTTCTTTCTGCGACGACGACGATTTCACCTCGGTCATGTGAAAGCCGTCGGCTTGGCGGTTGAGGACGTCGACGGCGACGTAGGTGTTGTCGGCCATGAAGCTGGCCTCGAAGATCGTGGGTATGCCGTCGTCGATCAGCTTGCGGGTGAGCGTGATGCGCTCGTCGGTCGCGTAGTACGGCAGGTCGACCAGCACACCGCCCGGGAAGCGATCGCGGGCGAGCGCACCGACCTGGGCGCCTTGGTCGAAGCGGTCCTGGAGCACCTTGTCCGGTTGGAGCTCGATGGCGTCGGGGTCGTGCACGATCCACCAGAGGAGCTTGTGGCACTGCACGCCGGCGGTGTAGCGGGACTTGGAGAGGCGGTGGGGCATGGAGTCAGAATCTGAGGACTGGGTGGGACATTGCAATCCGTTTTGCCGTGCGTTGAAACGCCGGCTCGGCGAAGGCGTGAGCCCTTAAGGGCTCGCGTAGTGGCCGAGCCGGTGCTTCAGCACACGGGTTCGAATCCCATCACCAGCACCCTCGCCTACCTATTGACTCGGCTGATTCCAAAGCCGATGTTTCATGCGCGTGCGAGGTCTCTGCGTAGCCAGTTTCGCTACGCCACGAAAGCCGGGGAGCAACAGCTCTCCGGCTTTCGCTTTCGTTTAGCCCCGGGCCGTGGCCCCGGGGCTCCCTACCCTCGTCATGAAGACGAGCTGCTCCCCGTGTTGCTCCTTTATCCATCCGAACACGCTGTCCCAATACCTGATGAGCTGCACGATATCCAGCTCACCAGTGCAAAGCGGCGTGAGCCGGCGCCGGCTGTGCATCTCCTCGAGCGCCAGGCGCATGCACCGGATCAAGGCCTCCCGATCGACCAACAGCGCTTCGATCGCCGGCCTCGCGCAATAGATCGGCCCGTCCTCACTCATCGCACATCCGTTTCATCGCCTCCCGCAGGCTCTCAGGTCCCAA
>DASPXJ010000056.1:0-74784 GCA_035637355.1 Gemmatimonadales bacterium | reverse complement strand
GTGTTTGGACTCATGCCGCGTGGTTCACGAGATCGCCGACAATCGTATCGGGGGTTTCGCGAATATCGCACACCCACGTGCGCTCGTCCGGCGCGGGCTCTTCGAGAATCGCGAGCTGGCTCTCGAGCAGCGAGGGGGGCATGAAATGCCCGCGGCGGTTGATCATGCGCTCCGCGAGCAGTGCTGGGCTGCCGGCGAGATACACAAACCGCACGTCCGTATCGCCCTCGGATCGCAGCAGGTCGCGATAGCTTCGCTTCAGCGCCGAACACGAGATGACGAGACCAATGCCTGCACGCTTTGCGGAGCGGAGTCGGGCAGCGATCGCACGCAGCCAGCCGTGGCGGTCGGTGTCCGTCAGTGGTATTCCGGCCGCCATGCGATTCACATTTTCCGGCGGGTGGAGGTCATCACCTTCCACGAATTCGATGCCGAGCACGCGCGCGAGCTGCGCTCCGATCGTGCTCTTTCCGGAGCCAGCGACGCCCATGATCACGTAGAGCCCACCGTGCGCAGCGCGCATGAAGTCGGCCGCGGCGAATCGGCGCACGATCTCTCCGGCGGGCTCGACCGCGTGAATTCCCGCGACACTCTTGCCGGCCTGCCAGTAGTCCTTGGAGGTCTTTTCTCCCGCGCCACCGGCGAGCGAGGCGCGCTTGAGCTGCCAGGCCGAACGGAGCGCGTAGATGGTCCGCATCCAATGTTTGGTCCTGCGACCACGCAGCATCCAGCGCGCGATCGGGCCCGCCTTCGTGCCGATCCGCTCGACGTACGGGGTGCGAATCACCGACAGCGGCACGCCCGTGACGCGCTCGGTGAGAACGATGTCGGCCTCGCTGGCCCGCACGATCGCCTGCTTATAGTCGTCGTGCGCGCCGCACTCGTTCGTCGCGATGAAGCGCGTGCCGAGCTGCGCGCCGGCATAGCCCATCTGTAAGGCTGCGACGAAGCCGGTCTCGTCCCCGATGCCGCCGGCGCAGACGACGGGCACGCCCAAATCGGCGAGCTCTTCGTAGAGCGCCTCGGCGCTGCGCGGCCCCGCATGGCCACCCGCGCGATTATTCACCGCGATGAGCCCGTGCACGCCGCCTGCCAACCCCTTCTCGGCCCACTTCCGCTCCGTCACGTCGTGGTAGACGATGCCCCCCCCGCCCGCGGAGGCGACGCGATCCACGACCCAGCGCGGATTGCCCAGCGAGGTGACGAAGAAGCGCACGCCCTCCTCGAGCGCGATGTCGACATAGCGACGCATACGCTCGAGATAGAACTTCGAGCTCCGCTCGATCAACACATTCATGCCGATCGGCTTGTCGGTCGTACGCCGGATCAGTCGAATTCCGTCCCGCAGGTCCTGCCCGTACACGTAGATCATCGAGAGCGGTTGCACGACGCCGATGCCGCCGGCCGCCGAGACGGCCGCGACGAGCTCGGCATTGGAGCAGGGGTACATCGCGCCGCAAATCAGCGGCACCTCGATGCCGAGCTGCCGCGTGAGAGGCGTATCGAGGATACTCATCGAGGGATCGAATGTAGTTTAAGTTGTCTCCACATGACGCAGCTCGTTTTCGCCGGCGTCGGCGTCGATTTCGGCGACACCACCCTCTTCTCAAACGTCTCCTTCACGGTCGCCCCGGGCGAACGGTGGGGCATCGTGGGCCGCAACGGCTCGGGGAAGACCACCCTCTTCCGGCTATTGACTGGTGAGCTCGAACCCACGCGCGGCACTATCGCGCGCGCGCCCCGCCTGCGGGTCTCGCTGCTGGAGCAGCACCGCGACTTCGGCGCCGCCACGACGGTGTGGGAGGCTGCGGCCGGCGAGCTGGCCGAGCTGCTGGCGTTGGAGCAGTCGCTCATACAGCAGGCCGCCGACCTGGCCCACGATTCCTCGGCCCGCGCCCTCGCCCAGTACGGCGAAGACCTGGAGCGGTTCGAGCTCGAAGGCGGCTACGCGGTTACGGCGCGCATTGACGCGGTACTGCATGGGCTCGAATTCGATCCCGCCCAGGCCCGCGTCACGCCGCTCTCCGCCCTGAGTGGCGGGGAGCTCGGGCGCCTCGGCCTGGCGCGCCAGCTGATGACGACCGCCGACGTGTTGCTGCTCGACGAGCCGACGAACCACCTGGACCTTGAAACCACCCGTTGGCTCGAGGAGTATCTCGCCGCAAGCGGGCGCACGGTGCTGCTCGTGAGTCACGACCGCGCATTTCTGTCCGCCACCGTGGACCACGTGCTGCATCTCGAAGGCGGCACGGCGACGCCGTACACGGGAGACTACGCCGCCTTCGTGACCCAACGCGCCGAGCGCCGGCTGGCGCAGCAGCGGGCCTACGACCAGCAGCAGCGCACGATCGCGCACGAGCAGGATTACATCGCGCGCAACATCGCAGGCCAGAACAGTCGCCAGGCGAAGGGCCGGCGCAAGCGGCTCGAGCGACTGCCGCGGCTGAGTCCCGTCATCGGCGCGGAAGGAACGATGGCCGTGCGTTTCGAAGTGCCGGAACGCGGCGGCGATCAGGTCGTCAGCGCGAAGCACGTGAGCGTCGGAATCGGTGCGCGCACCCTGGTCGAGCGGTTCAGCGGAACGTTGGAGCGGACCGGCGTGCTGGGGATTATCGGCCGCAACGGGGCGGGCAAGTCCACGCTGCTGCGCGCACTCCTGGGCGAGCATCCGACGCAGAGCGGCGAGCTCCGGCTCGGCACGTCGATCACCGCCGGGTACTACCGCCAGGATCTCTCGCAAGTGCCGCTCGACCGCACGCTGTACGATGTCATCGCCGGGCTGCGGCCGAAGTGGGAGCGCGGCCGCATCCAGGGGCACCTGGGACGATTCGGGTTTTCAGGGCAGGAAGTGCAGCGGCGCGCCGACTCATTGTCGGGTGGCGAGCGGGCGCGCGTCGCGCTCGCGATCCTGATGCTGTCGGGTGCCAACCTGTTGGTGCTCGACGAGCCGACCAATCACCTGGACGTCGAATCCATCGAGGCGCTCGAAGACGCGATCGACGCGTACGACGGCACAGTCATTCTGGTGAGTCACGACCGGGCGCTGTTGCGCGCCCTGACGACGCGGATGTGGATCCTCCACGAGCGGCGCATGACCGAGTTCGCGGGAAGCTTCGCGGAGTGGGAGGAAGTCAGTACGGAGCGCGCCCATGCCGCGGCGGTCAGCGCCGCCGAGGAACAGGCGCTGCGGCGAGTCCACGAGCATCAGCGCGTTGCGCCTCCCGCCAAAAAGGATCCGCGCAAGGAGCTGCGCCGGGCGCAGCAGGGGCTCGAGCAGGCCGAGGCTCGGGTGACGGAGCTGGAGTCCCAGGTCGCGCGCGTAGTCACGGCGTTGGAGGACCCGGCGCTGTACACGAAACCCGACGGCGCCGCCAAAGCCCGGGCGCTCGGCGCCGAGCTCGAGACGTTGAAGCGGGAGCTCGATGCGGCGCTGGAGCGGTGGACATCTGCGACCGAGCAGGTCGAGATGCTTGACGGACTCGCGTAGCGCCGTTCTCGTTCGCTCACCATCCAGGGAGTGGCGACAATGCAATTGGCGATGATCGGGTTGGGCCGTATGGGCGGCAACATGGTGCGGCGGCTCGTCCAGGGTGGACACGAGCTGATTGCCTACGACCAGAGCGACGACGCGGTCAAATCACATGTCGGCACCGGCGCCAAGGGCGCCAAGGACCTCGCCGACGTAGTGCAGCAGCTGACCCCGCCGCGAGTCGTTTGGATCATGGTGCCGGCCGAAGCGGTCGAAGGCACCATCGAGCAGCTCGTGCCGCATCTGAGCCGCGGCGACATCGTCATCGACGGCGGCAACTCGAACTTTCGCGACTCGCTGCGTCGAGGGGACGCGCTCAAGGGGAACGGAATCGAGTTCGTGGACGTCGGGACGAGCGGGGGGATCTGGGGCCTCACGCTCGGCTACTGCCTCATGATCGGGGCATCGCCCGCCGCGTTCCAGCATTGCGAGCCGATCTTTCGGACTCTCGCGCCGCCCGAGGGATGGGCGCATGTCGGCCCGCCCGGCGCCGGCCACTACGTCAAGATGGTGCACAACGGGATCGAGTACGGAATGCTGCAGGCGTACGCCGAGGGCTACGAGCTTCTCCACGCTTCTCAGGATTTCAAGCTCCAGCTGGGCGAGATCGCGAAGCTGTGGAACCACGGCAGCGTGGTTCGCTCCTGGCTGAACGAGCTCGCGGAGCGCGCGTTCTCGCGTGACGACCAGCTGGCCGGCATCCGTGGCTACGTGGAGGACTCGGGCGAGGGACGCTGGGCGGTGGAAGAGGCGATGCGTCTGAACGTGCCGGCGCCTGTCATCACGTTGTCCCTGCTCGCGCGGCTCCGCTCGCGACAGCAGGAGTCCTTCGGTGCCAAGGTGATCGCCGCGCTGCGCCACGAGTTTGGCGGCCATGCGGTGCAGAGCAAATGAGGGCATCCCTGTCGATCGTCCTGTCACTGACGCTGCTCGCACCAACGCAGGTGCGTTGTCAGAACGCACTGTCGGTCGACGGGCTGCGCGTCGAGTACCTTGCCAATCCGATCGGCATCGATGTGGTGCAGCCGAGGTTGAGTTGGCGGATTGCGAGCACTCGACGCAACACCATGCAGGCTGCCTATCAACTGCAGGTCGGGTTGAACGTAGCGAGCCTGACTCGCGGCGCGAATCTGCTGTGGGATTCCGGGAAGAAGGTCTCCGACGCCTCGGTGTTTGTGGACTACGGCGGTCCGCAGACGGTATCGCGGACGCGCTATTACTGGCGCGTGCGCGTCTGGGATTCGAGCGGGCGCGCGTCCCCATGGAGTTTCGTAGCGTTTTGGGAAACCGGACTGTTCCAGCCCGGGGACTGGACCGCGGAGTGGATCACCCCGCCCCCGACCGCTGCCGATAGCCTTCCCTCTCCATCGCCCTTCCTGCGGCGTGCGTTTCGCGTCGGCGAGGCCGTGCGCTCGGCGCGTCTCTACGTCACCAGCCTGGGCCTCTATGAGGTCTATCTCAACGGCGAGCGCGTCGGCGACCAGCTGTTCACGCCCGGGTGGACTTCGTACCGGCGGCGGCTGCAGTACCAAACCTACGACGTCACCGCACTGCTGCGGCCGGGGGCAAACGTCGTCGGCGCAATTCTCGGCGATGGCTGGTACCGAGGCAATCTCGGATTCTTTCGCCAGCGGAACCTCTATGGCCGCCAGCTTGCCCTGCTCGCCCAGCTCGAGATCCGATATCAAAGCGGGCGCACCGAGCGAGTCGTGTCGGATGGAGACTGGAAGGCTTCAGCGGGCCCGATTCTCAGCTCCGACATCTATGGCGGCGAAACGTACGACGCGCGGCGCGAGCTGAGCGGCTGGACCGCGGGGGGAGCGCCGTACGACGATCGCAACTGGACGACGGTTGGCGTGCTCGTTTATCCGCCTCCGGCGGCGTTGCTCGCAGCGATGTCGCCACCGGTGCGTCGCGTGCGCGAGCTGCGCCCGGTGGCCATTCGTCGCGCGCCGTCGGGCGAAACGATCTTCGACCTCGGCCAGAACTTCACCGGCTGGGCGCGTCTCAGCGTCCGCGGACCGGCTGGCACGACCGTCACCCTGCGCTTCGGCGAGGTGCTCGACCGCGAGGGCAATCTCTACACCGCCAACCTGCGCGCAGCCGCTCAGACGGACCGCTACACACTCAGCGGGAACGGTCGAGAAGTGTACGAGCCGCACTTCACGTTCCATGGCTTTCGGTACGTGGCCGTCCGAGGACTTCCCGCTCCAGCGGATTCGGCCACCATCACGGGCATCGCGGTCTCGTCCGACCTCGTGCAGACCGGGAGTCTCGTAACCTCGGACTCGCTGCTCAACCGGCTGCAGCGGAACATCGTCTGGGGTCAGCGCAGCAATTTTCTCGACGTGCCGACGGACTGCCCGCAGCGCGACGAGCGACTCGGCTGGACGGGCGATGCCCAGGTGTTCGCGCGGACTGCCGCGTTCAACATGGACGTCGCCGGCTTCTTCGCGAAGTGGCTGTCCGATGTGGCGGCCGATCAGGATCCCAGCGGCAGTGTTCCGTGGGTGATTCCGAATCCACTGGGCGGTGACTCGACCCACTTCGCGGGCACCGCCGGTTGGTCCGATGTCGCCGTCATCGTTCCCTGGACGATGTACCTGACGTATGGCGACCGGCGCGTGCTCGAACGCCAGTATCCGAGCATGCGCGCGTGGGTCGATTACGCGCGGCGCCGAGCGGGCACTGACCTCATCTGGAGACCGGGATGGCAGTTCGGCGACTGGCTCGCGCTGCACAGCGACGATCCGTCGTACCCGGGCGCGACGACGAGCACCGACTTGATCGCGACGGCGTTCCTGGCCCACTCGACCGATCTGGTGGCGCGCACGGCGGCGATCCTCGGGCACGAGGACGACGCGGCCGAGTATCGGGCGCGCTTCCGGGCGATCCGTGAGGCGTTCAATCGGGAGTTCGTCTCGCGGACGGGCCGAGTGGGCGAGAACACCCAGACGGCCTACGCGGTGGCGATCGCGTTCGATCTGCTTCCGGATTCGCTGGTATCGGTCGCAGGCGGGCGCCTCGCGCAGGACGTGGCAGCGCGCGACCACCATCTCACGACAGGCTTTCTCGGCACTCCCTACCTCCTGCACGTGCTCGGCGCCACGGGGCACATTGGGGACGCGTTCGCGCTGCTCACTCAGCGGACCTACCCGTCCTGGCTCTACCCGATCACCCGAGGGGCGACGACGATGTGGGAACGGTGGGACGGCATTCGTCCCGACAGCTCCTTCGAAGATCCCGGGATGAACTCATTCAATCACTATGCCTTCGGCGCGGTCGGCGACTGGATGTACCAGAACATCGGCGGTATCGATGTCGATCCGGCGGGGCCGGGGTACCGACGGTCACGCATCGCGCCTCGCCCCGGGGCGGGCCTGACGAGTGCGAACGCGGCTCTCGAGACCGCCTATGGGACGCTGCAGTCCGCGTGGAGACTCGACGCGGGGCGATTCGCGCTCGAGGTGACCGTTCCGGCGAACACATCCGCCGAGGTGACCGTGTGGGACGCCCGCCTCGACGCCGTGCGGGAAGGGGGCTTCTCCCTGAACGCTCGGGACGGCGTTCGCGCCGCCCGCCAACGGGGCAGCGACGTGATCGTGGACGTCGGCTCGGGTCGCTATAGTTTCGCGGTCGGTCCATGACTCATCGAGAATCCCCATTTTGGCGCCGCCGGCACAGGATGATTCGAGGAGCGTCGTGCCCTCTACTCCCTCACACGCTCTAGTTGGATTCGCGCTCGCTGCATGGGTTCAGCAGCGACCTCCCCTGCGGCGCGTGTGCCTCGCCGCCGCCTGCGCCGCCCTGCCGGACATCGATGTCATCAGCTGGCCGCTCCACATCTCGAACGCGTCGCTCTTTGCTCACCGCGCCATCACCCATTCACTATTTTTCGCGGTCCTCGGCGCGATGCTGGCGACGCGCGTATTCTTCGGCGGTGCAGAGTGGGCGCCATCGCGCGCCCGGATCGCGCTGATTCTCTTCCTCGCGGTCCTGTCCCATGCCTGTCTCGACGCGCTCACGACGTACTCCGTGGGCGTGGAGTTCTTTGCGCCGTTTTCCCAACAGCGATTCCGGTTTCTGTGGACCCCGCTGGGAGATCCGCAGGGAAGGTTGGCTGGTCAGCTGATCCAGGAAGTCTTCGTCATCTCGCTGCCCGCGGTCGCCCTCGGCTGGTTGGGGTTTCAGCGTGAAGATCGTGCTCGCTCGGCACGGCAAGCCTGACTGGGACTTCAAGACGCCCATTCCGGGGCACGCCCTCGCGGCATGGCTGCGTGGCGAACACGACGCCCCGCTCGATCCATCACACCGGCCCAGCGCCGAGCTCGAGCAGCTCGCCCGTCAAACGACGTGCCTGATCGCCACGCCGCTCCGGAGGTCGCTGGACTCGGCTCGTCTCCTCGCCCCCGCGGCGGTGCCGCTCGTTGACGCGCATTTTCAGGAGCCGGATTTGCCGTGTGCGATTCGGTCCGGGTTGCGCCTTTCCCCGGATCTCTGGGCATGGCTGGCACGTACCGCCTGGTTTTGCGGCTGGTCAGCCGGGGTCGAACCGTTCAAGGCTGCCCGCGCGCGCGCGTCTAACGCGGCGGCTATTCTCAGCGCACGGGCCGAGGCGGGGATTGTAGTTGTCGTGGGCCACGGGCTCATGAATGTCTTCATCGCGAGGCAGCTGCGTCGCAGGGGATGGCGCGGGCCGCGGCTACCGCTACAACGGCACTGGGCCTTTGACGTGTACGAGCGAGCGGGCTAGCCGGTCGTCAGCATCACGACGCGATCGGCATTCGCCCGCGCGAACTCCGCGTCGTGCGTTGCCACGAGCAAGCCGCGGCCCTGCGCGCACAGGCGGCGCAACGTAGTGCCCAGCGTGTTGCGCCGCGCCGGGTCGAGCGCGGCGGTCGGCTCATCCATGAGGAGCAGCGCGGGATCCGGTGCCAGCGCACGGGCAATCGCCACCCGCTGCGCCTCGCCACCCGACAGCTGACTCGGCCATGCGCCCGCGCGCGCGCCGACGTCGAGGGAGGTCAAGAGTTTCTCGCCGACAGCCTCCGCCTCACCGCGAGTCTTTCCCAGAACGTGTCGCATCGCCAGCGTGACGTTGTCGAGCGCCGTGAGGTGCGCGAACAGCGCGTGGCCCTGAAACACGAGTCCCACCCGGCGGCGCAGCGGCGCGAGGCGCGATTCCGGCGGCACGGGTCCGGGTGCCAGCGCGAATCCATCGACGACGATCCGCCCCTCGTCGAACGGCTGCAATGCGGCGACCGCCCGGAGGGCCGTCGTCTTCCCCACGCCCGAGGGGCCCATCAACGCCACGATCTCCCCTCGCGCGACGTCGAGCGATAAGGCGCGCAGCACATCTCGCGTTTCGTAGCGAACGCGCAGCCCGTCGATCGTGAGCAGCGCCGTCACGCTGCTCGTCCTCCCCAGCGGTGCTCGAGCCGGCGGGCCAGGCGCGCCAGCGGCAGCGACATCACCAGGTACACGAGAGCGCAGAGCACCCCGGGGACAACCCAGCTTCCGATGTTGGTCGCGTAGATCGCCGTCTCCTTGGTCAGCTCGACAACCGTAATGACCGACACGAGAGCGGAATCCTTGAGCAGGGCGACGAAGTCGTTGGTCATTGGCGCAAGCGCATAGCGAAGCGCCTGCGGGCCGCGCACCAGGCGGAGGATCTGCGCCTCCGAGAAACCGAGCGTGCGCGCGGCCTCGAGCTGCGCCCGCGGCACCGCCTCGAGCGCGCCGCGATAGATCTCGGCCTCGTAGGCCGCGTAGTTCAGGCCCAGGGCCAGAACCGCGGCGAGGAACGCCGGCAGCCGTACGACGCCGGCCAACCCGTAATAGATGACGAACAACTGCAGCAGGAGTGGCGTGCCGCGAATCACCTCGATGTAGATGGTGGTCAGGAACCGCAGCCACACCGGGCCGTACAAGCGGCCCGACGCCAATACGAGTCCGACGACGACCGCCAGTGCCATGGACAAGAGCGACACCAGCAGCGTCACTGCGGCCGCGCGGGCGAGCGAAGGGAGATAGGCGACGGCCTGCGTCGCTGCCGCTGGAGCGGCCGGCGTCATCGCGCTGGAGCGCAGGACGCGATCGAACAGTGTGAGCTGGCTCGGGTCCCACACACTCCAGCGGCGGAAGATCTGCTCCAGGCTGCCGTCGCGCATCGCCTCCCGCAGCACCGCGTCCACCGAGTCACGCAGCACGGAATCGGCGCGGGCCAGCACGCCCACGTAATGGCTGATGGCGACAGGTTGCGCGAGGATCACGAACCCCGATCCGCCGCGCCTGCGCAGGGCACGTTGCGCGATGATGTGGTCGAGCAACACCGCGTCGACTCGACCCGCGACGAGGTCGGCGTAGGGGTGTACGTCGTCGTCGTAGGAGACGGGGATCACGCCGGCGGAGCCGCGCGCGGTGACGAGCAAATCGTACGCAATCGTGGCGCCGAGCGTCGCGACACGCCGGCCACGCAGGTCGGCTAGGCCATGGACCCGGTCCCGGTCTTCCGGTCGCACGGCGAGCACTTCGCGGAACTCGAAGTAGGGCAGGGTGACGGCGTGTCGAGCGCGACGCGCCGGCGTGTCTTCCACGCCGGAGAGGCCGAGTACGAAGTCCCCGCGTTCGACGGATTGATCGATGTTGGACCACTGGACCTGGAGAAACCGCGCGCTGCGGCGACCCAGCCCGTGGGCGATGCGGCCGGCGACCTCCACGTCGAAGCCGCGCACCTGCGATGGATTGGCCGGGTCGGCTTCCACGAACGGGGCACCGCCCTCGGCGTCTCCGCCCCACACCAGCTCGTGCGCATTCCTACCCTGCGCGGCGAGCGTCGTCGCGACGCACAGCGCCAGGACAGCGATCATGCCAGGATGGAAAGCAACCAGCGTTTGGCGGCGACGTCCCCCGCCCAGAGCGCCGGGCCGAGCGGGGAGCCGAGGTAGATCAAAGTGCCTGGCCCGGTCCGGCGCTTGAGTGCCACCGGCAGACCATCCGCCCGCGCGATGATTTCGCCGGGCTGGTCCCCGAGCGGTACTACGCGGCTGAAATCGCGGATCTTGGCGGGATGGGGCCAGGTGTAGTCGACATACGGGGTGCGCCGGGATGGGCGCTGTTCGGACCACAGCCTCACGGGGGCGTGGACGGCGAGTTGCAGGCCGTCGCGCAGCGAACGACGGTGCCGGCGGAAACTCAGCTGCCCCGTGAAAGCTGCGCCCGATTCGACGATCACGGTCGCTCCGTGTCGGAGCCACGACACGATTCCTCGGGCGAAATCCGGCGGCAGCTCCAATAACGCCGGGACGACGACGAGGTGCCCCAGCACGGCGCGAGGCTCGTTATCGAGCGCGGCGTGGAATCCCGAGACTGATTCGGGCAGCGAGCATTGGCCCGCAACGGGAAGAATGCAGCCAACGTGCCGCACCGTGTGGGCCACGGGCGATGGGATCGGCAGCCGGAGGCTCATCGCTGCAGCGGCGCAACTGAGGAATTCGCGCCGGCTCAAGTCCACGCTAGAGCCTTCCCGCAATCAGGCGGTCCATCGCCTGCGCGGTGTCGTAGAACTGCTGATCCGGCGCGTAGCGGTAGCGCGCCTCCATTTCCGCGATGAGCCAGCCGTCGTACCCCACCTTGGTCATCGCGGCGCGAATGGCGGGCCAATTGTTGTCGCCCAGAAAGAGGTTGGTGTACACGCTCTGATCGCCGCAGCGCCCGCGATGCTTCAGCACGTCCTTCAGGTGAATGCGGGTGATTTTCGGCCCGTGGATCTCGATCCACTGTTCGGCAAATCCGGTGTCGTGGATGTTGCCGACGTCGAGATGAATCCCCACGGCGGCGCTGTTCACGTCGTTGAGAAATTGCCAGAACTCGCGCGGGCTGATGAGAAAGTGGTGCTCGGCGTTGCAGTTCTCACAGCCGATCCGAACGCCGGCGCGTGCGGCTTTCTCGCCGAGCGGCTTGAGCGACTCCACGCAGCGCTGGTAGACCTCGTTGTAGGGGACCTCCTCGGTCACGAGCCCCGCCACCAGGAGGATGGCGTCGCTGCCGAGCAGCACCGCCGTCTCGATTTCCCGCTCCACGATGCGTGCCGCTTGCGCGCGAACGGCGGGGTCGCGCGCGGACAGGGGCGATGCCCAATGCAATCCGGTCGAGACGTTGGATACGACGAGCCCGGCGTTCTCGACTTTGCGCCGCAGCTCTCGCACCTGCGTGTCGGTGGTGGTCATCTGAAACCAGGGGACGTCGCCCAGCCACAGCTCGATGCCCTCGAATCCGGCTCGCTTGACGAGGTCCAGGCCTCTTTCGAATCCCCAGTCCTTCGGAATCATGTTGTCGCCGATCGATTTTTTCATATGCCCTAGTTTGCTGGCATTCCGTTGAATCTCGCAACATCGGGTCCCGTAGGGCCTCTACACCTTCGCCGGAGCGGACATGACTCGCAGGAACAACGCGCGCCTCGCCGGCTTCGCCTACCTCTTCTACATCGCCGTCGCATTTCCGAGCATGGTCCTGATGAGCCGCGCCACCAGCGGCGAGGGGATGGCGGCGAAACTCGCCTCCGTCGCCCAACACGCTACGGATGTGCACGTCGCCGCCGTCCTCTCCCTGTTTAGCAGCTTCTGCGCGCTGGCGCTCGCGGTGAGCCTGTGGGCGATTACGCGCGACCAGGATGCCGATCTCGCGATGCTGGGACTGACCTGCCGCGTCGCCGAGGGCGTGACCGGCGCCGTCTCCATTCCGGCATCGCTGGGGCTGCTTTGGCTCGCGACGAGCGCACCAGACCCCGCGTCAGCACAAACGCTCGCCGGGTTCGTGCTGGAGGACAGTCCGCTTGTCGCTGCGAGCTTCTTCGCCCTCGGCAGCACGCTCTTTTCCTGGCTGCTGCTGCGTGGCCGGATGATTCCCGTCCCGCTGGCGTGGCTTGGCGTGGTCGCCTCTATCTTGATCGTGGTGGGTCTGCCGCTGCAGCTCGGAGGATTGCTGCACGGGGCGGTCACGCAACTCATGTGGTTGCCCATGGCGGCGTACGAGATTCCGCTCGGGTTCTGGCTCCTCATCAAGGGTGTCGCACCATTGGAGGCGCGATGACCGAACCTCGTCGCTCTGCTCGAGTCGCCGGTTGGTTGTGGTTGCTGGTCATTGCGGCCGGTATGGTCGCCTTCGCCGTCCGGGCCACACAGCCGCGTCTCGCGCTGGTCGCCAATCTCTTCGCCGGTGTGTGTTATATCGGCGTGACCGGTCTGCTCTACGAGCTGCTCAAGCCGGTCAACCAAAGCGTCGCACTATTTGCCGCCTTTTGCGGTCTTGTGGGTGTGGCCAGCGGCGCCGGCGACGCCCTCGATAACGGCCAGGGGCAGGGCTTCTCCATAGCCATGGTGCATTTCGGATTTCAGATCGCTTCGGTCGGATACTTGATTGTGCGGTCGACGTTCCTCCCCCAGATACTGGGCGTCTTGTTGGCGATCGGGGGATCGAGCTATGTAATCAGCTCGTTCGCGAACCTGTTGTCCCCCGCTTTCGGTGCCCATCTGTCACCCTTCATCATCCCAATCGCGGTTCTGGGCGAAGGCTCGCTGACAGTATGGCTCATCGTTAAGGGCGTGGATGCCTCGAAGTGGGAGGGATACATTCGTTCATGACCTTCAAGCCCGCGACCTGGCTGCCGATCGCCATCCTGCTGAGCGCCGCCAACCTGGTTGCGGTAGGCTTCGCGGCGGGAGGGACCGAACCATGGCATGCCGGCGTCCATGCGACGCTCGCGCTCGGCTTCGGACTCTGGGCGCAGCGTCTGCAACGGCGTCGCCGCGAGGGGGAGGCCGGCGCGCGGCTCGAAGCACCTGACGCGGAGCGGTTCGAAGCATTCGAGGACGAGCTGAGCAAGCTGCGGCAGGAATTGAGCGAAACGCAGGAGCGCCTGGACTTCGTGGAACGGCGGCTGGTACAAGGATCGGAACCGCGCCGCGTGCCGCCGGAGCGCGGACAATGACTGGAGCGTTTCGATTCGTTGATGCTCGCTGACACACTCGAGCAGCTTCGTGGCCTGGAACTGCGCGATGAAGACGGCGCAGTGGAGATCCTCGAGCTGCTGCCGCCGGCGACGGACGCCGAGGTCAGCGCGCTCGAGGCGAGGCTTCCCGCGGCGTTGCCCGCGGACATCCGCGCCGCGCTCAGCGTGTCCATTGGCCTGGTCAACGGGCCGCTCGAGTCGTTCACCCTGCTTGGCCTGAATGGCTTCGGCCTGGAGGAGGTTTTCCCGTCGGCCCATTCTATCGCCGGTGATGGCTACGGGAATTTTTGGGTGGTGGACTTGCATCCCGACTCCAGGTCCTGGAGCCCCGTCTGGTATGCCTGTCATGACCCGCCGGTGATCGTGTATCAGGCCTCAACCGTCGAACAGTTCCTGCGAGAAGCGATCCAGATGTGGCAGCCGGGACGGCGCAGCCCGGTGGATATCGTGCATGAAGACGCGTCGCTGCACATCTGGCGCCACAACCCCGACCTGATCAGCCAGGCGGACGCCGCCCGCTCGACTGATCCGGAGCTGGCGGCATTCGCGGCGACACTGACACCCGATTTCGAGATCATCGACCTGCGTCGAGCGACGACGGGGCAGGGATTCTCGTGGGGCCGCTACGGTCCCATCACCGCCTGCAAGCGCCACGGCACCGCGCCGATCTGGGGTATCGCGCGACCGACGACGAAGTCCCGCATCAGCCATTTCTTGTTTGGTCGAGACTACTTCAAACGATGATGTGGGCTGCGCTGGTTCTCGTGCAGCAATCATGGATGTTCGGTCCCTTCACGAAGCCGGCCGACGTAAACCCCGTCATCACGCCGAACCCAACTGCTCATTTCCGCTCGCCGATGATCGACAGCGTCGTCGCCTGGGAGGAATACGCGACTTTCAATCCGGCCGCTGTCGTAAAAGACGGAAGGGTCTTTCTCCTCTATCGCGCCGAGGATGCCAGCGGCGAGCGGCAGATCGGTGGCCACACGTCGCGACTCGGCCTGGCCGAAAGCAGCGACGGTCTGCACTTCACGCGGCGTGCGACCCCCGTGCTCTATCCTGACAGCGATGCACAGCGGCAGAATGAGTGGCCCGGTGGTGTCGAGGATCCGCGCATCGTCGAGTCGAATGACGGCATGTACGTGCTGACATACACGCAGTGGAACCGCGACGTGCCGCGGCTGGCCGTAGCGACCTCGCGCGACCTCATCGTGTGGACAAAGCACGGACCGGCGTTTGCTCACGCCGCCGGCGGCAAGTATTTACGCTTCGAGTCCAAATCCGGCGCCATTCTCAGCCGAGTCGAAGGCGATCGCCTCATCGCAACCCGTGTGAATGGCAAGTACTGGATGTATTTTGGCGTCCCCGATTTGGCCCTAGCCACTTCCGACAACCTGATCGACTGGACCCCGTTGCAAGACGCCGATGGCCGGCTCATGAAGGTGCTGTCACCGCGTCCGGGCTATTTCGATTCCTGGCTGGTCGAAGCTGGTCCGCCCGCGCTGCTCACCGCTCACGGCATCGTCGTGCTTTATAATGCGGGGAACGACAGGACGTACGGCGATTCGACGCTGCCGGCGCGCGTGTACACGGGTGGCCAGGCGTTGTTTGACGCCCGCAATCCGCTGAAGCTGATCGCGCGGTCGGGCACGCCGTTCATCCGTCCGACCGAGAGTTATGAGCGAACCGGTCAGTATTCAGAGGGTACGACGTTCGTGGAAGGCCTCGTGCCGTTCAGGGGACGGTGGTATCTCTACTATGGCACCGCCGATTCGCGGGTAGGAGTCGCCGTATGGGACACACGCCGGTAAAACTCACACTGATCGTCGTTGGGTTCTTGGCCGCGTCATGCTCGGGAGACACGTCGGGCATCGCGGTATTGGATCCGGGTGACGCATCGTATTCCCACTCGTTTGATCCCCCCCGGGTCGTCGATTCCACCGCCGCGTGCACTCGGCTCATGACCTATGCCATCATGGCCCTGGGGCGACGGTTTCACCAATTCGAGCTGTCCATCAACTTCATCGACAACTGCTCTGCCTCAGGGGGCGGCTACACATACTGGGAATCGTTCATCGAGGGCGACTACACGTCGACCGGTCGTGACTTTGTGCTGATACCGGACACTACGCGCATGCCGCGATTCCCGGGAACGTTCGATGGGACCTACGTTCGCTTCACGCTGCCGGCGAATCCCGACTCCCTCGCGCCGACGCCGCAAGACATGCAGTTAGGGCCCAGAATGCCGTTTTGATGGGCTTAGGACCCTCCGGTCAGCACCTGCTCCCAGACAGCATCCTCCCCCATCGGCATAGCGGTTTTGACGACGAACCCGCGATCCTTGCTGACGTAGACCCGCGCTTCATCGTTGCGGAAGCGCACGCTGACGACCCACGTGTCGTAGCTTCCCGCGGGCGACGTGACACGCTCACTGCCGGTCACGCGGAGGTCGATCGCAAGTGCCCGCACGCGGTTGGGGTATGTGATCCACGGTACGTAGACGCTGCCGCGCCACGAGCTGTTGAGCGGCGTCAGCTGAAACAGCGCGCGATACGCCGAGCCCACCCAGTTGATGTCCGCCTCCCGCCACGACAGATACCGCGGCGGCTCGGCAGGGAAGTCCCCCCCGCCGGGATAGCGCCCAAAACGTTTCGTGCGTCGTAGCAGCCGCAGTGAATCTCGACTCACGACCAGAGAGTCGGTGAACCCCTCCGGGGCGTAGCGTCCGGTCCCGTACGTGACGATCGCCAGTGCCGGGACCCCGTGGACCGTCGTCGGCGCGATGGAGAACGTCCGGATGCCCTGCTCCGTGGTGACCAGGCCATCCGTCGTCATCGTTGCCCGGTAGCTCCAGGAGCCTGATTGCAATGCTCGCAACGGCACACGGTCGAGCAGCGGATAGCGGGCGCGGCCCACGGTATCCGATGTCCCGACTTCCTGACCCAGTGCCCGCGTCGGCCACAGCAGGCTGCCGGCGAAGACCGCCGAGCCTGACGGAATTTCCTCCTCACGGCCGACAAACACGCTGTAGACACCCCATGTGAGGATCGTCAGCACAATCGCCGCGGCGATCGCCCTCGGCGCAGTCAGGCGCGATGGATGGCGATCCGCCGGCAGGACCACACGCGCTCCCGTCGCCCGGCTGGCGAGGATCCGCTCACGCAGCTCGACCCGCGGTTCGGGGGCCGGCAGTTCCTGCAGCTTCGCTCGAAAGTCCGTCGTCATGGGCGATCCTCCATTCGCTGGCGCACGCGTTTGATCGCGCGATACAGTCGAACTCGCGACGTCACCGCGCTGATGCCGAGCAGTGCCGCGATTTCGGCATGGCTATACCCTTCCATTTCCTTGAGCACGAGCACGCTGCGGAGCGCTCCGGGAAGCGCGTTCACTGCCGCGTGCAGCGTCATCTGTTCCGGCGTAAGCCCTGGGGGCGTCGGGACATCCGCGGCGCTGTGGAGTGATATCTCGCGGCGCCGTTCGCGCGTGCGCTGGCGCATCAACGCCACCCGCACCGTCACCCGTCGCAGCCAGGCGTCGAGACGGCCGCGTTCCTCATAATGCCCCAGCGCTTCGGGTAGCCCCACGAACACGTCGTGCACTACATCCTCCGCATCTTCGCGCGTTCCGAGCAGCCGATAGGCGAGGCGAAAGAGTCGGCTTGCGTACGTGTCGTACAACGTGCCTAGCGCCTGGGCATCCACGCGCGGGAGGCTCGACGGTCTCACTGCTGGTATGGTCATGCTGATAGGACAAATGCCGCCAGTCAGTCAAACGTTACCAAGAACGTTTTGCTGCGATAGAATGCCGTCATGACCAAGGTCAAAGTTGGCATTATCGGATCGCGATTTCAGGCGGACTGCATTGCCGCAGCGGTGAAAGCGGTGCCGGAGGAGGCCGAGCTCGTCGCCGTCGCCTCGCCGACGAAAGGCAACGCCGCGGCCTTTGCCAAACGGCACGGCATCCCCCACGCTTACACCGACTACCACGAGCTGCTGCACAACCCGGAGGTCGAGCTGATCTCGATCACGGCGCCGAACCGGCTGCACGCGGAGATCACGATCGCTGCCGCCAAGGCCGGCAAGCACGTCGTCTGCGAAAAGCCGCTCTGCATGACCCTCGAGGAAGCGGACGCGATGATCGACGCATGTCGCCAGGCGGGCGTGTTGCTGCTCTACGCCGAAGAGCTGTTCTTTGCGCCGAAATATGTGAAGGCGAAGCAGATGGCTGATGAGGGAGCGTTCGGCCGCGTGCACCTCGTAAAGCAGGGAGAGAAACATTCCGGCCCGCATTCCGACTGGTTCTGGGACGTCACCCAGTCCGGCGGTGGCGCCGTCATGGATCTAGGCTGCCACGGCATCGCGTTCTGCTGGTGGTTTCTCGGAAAACCGAAAGTCACGAGCGTGTATTCGCACATGGCGACTCAGGTCCACGGCGACCGCACTCAGGGGGAGGACGAAGCGGTCACGATCATCGAGTTCGCGAACGGCGCCGTCGGCATGGTGGAGAGCAGCTGGAACCGGCCTGGCGGGATGGACGACTGCATCGAAGTCTTCGGCGACAAGGGCCAGACCTACGCCGACATGCTCATGGGCAACGCGCTGCCGACATATTCGGAAGTCGGATTCGGCTACGCCGTCGAGAAAGCCGCATCGACCAAGGGATGGAGCTATCCGGTGTTCGAGGAGCACTGGAATTACGGCTTCCCGCAGGAGATGCGGCACTTCGCGCGATGCGTGCGCGGCAAAGAGACGCCGATCTCCGATGGGGAGACGGGGCGGGTGGTACAGGAAGTCCTGTACGCCGCGTATGCCGCAGCGGGCCAGGGGTGTAAGGTCGCGCTGCCGTTCCGGCCGAAAGGGGTAGCAAAGCCTATCGATCTCTGGAAACCAAAACCGGTCGCGCCCGTCAGGAAGCTCAGCTCGTGAAGACTCAACAGGAAGAAGGAGAGATTATGGACTTGCCTCCGCTCTGGAAGAAGAAGGAACCGGGACCGGTGAAACTGCCGGAGCCACCCAAGCCACGGCCGCCCGAGCCGTGGGAGCCTGCCCGGACTCCGCGTGATCCCGAGCCACCCACGACGCCGAGGCGAGGTCAACGCGGGACATGATGTACGAGGGCCGTCACACCCCACCGCTGTCGCCACGGCGCTTCGCGCGGCGCATGGCAAATCACCTGGGCGTGGCCCTCGTGTCGGTTGGTTTCTCGCTGCTGGCCGGAATGTGGGGCTACGAACACTACGAACGGCTTTCCTGGCGCGATGCCTTCCTGAATACGGCGATGCTGCTAGGCGGAATGGGTCCCGTGAACGCTCCCCAAACGAACGGAGGGAAGCTGTTCGCGGGGTTCTATGCCCTCTATGCCGGTGGTTTGTTTCTCGGCGTCGCGGGCCTCCTGCTGGCACCGCTCATCCACCGCATCGCGCATCGATTACACTGGGAAGCGACGGAGTTGCGGTAATGGAGTTCGATCTCCAGCGATCGGTGGACGTGTTGGAACGGACGCCCGCGACGTTGCGGGCGCTGCTGCTCGCGGTCGGCACCGGATGGGCTCGCGGCACCGATCCCGGCGGAGCTCCTGCCCTAGCTTCCGCGCTGCCAATCGTTTATAGTTGATGCGTTCAAACGCCTGGCAGTGCCATAGGCGAGGGGTCGAAACCATCAGGCGGCGCCTGCGGGCCTCGGCATCGGGTCGAGGTAACGCGCACGGGCGCGCCGCGGTGACCCGGCGACCCTCCCCACGCACCAGCCAGCCTTAACTACGGCGCAAGACGCCTTCACCAAGAGCCCGACGCAGCAGATGAGCGTCGTTCACTTCCTCGCTCAGAGGAACGTGCTACGAGCTTGTCCCGCCTCAGGGCAGGAACAGAGTACGCTATGACACCGCAGCAAGCTCACAATCATTTGCCACGCCCCGCCCACAAAGAACCCCCAGCCCACGCGCCCAATGCCGCGCTGATGATCGACTTCGATAACGTGACGATGGCGATTCGCTCGGACCTGCAGACCGAGCTGAAACGCCTGCTCCAGTCAGAGATCATCCGGGGGAAGGTTGCCGTGCAGCGCGCCTATGCCGACTGGCGCCGTTACCCGCAATACATCGTCCCGCTCTCCGAATCCTCGATCGATCTCATCTTCGCGCCGGCGCACGGGGCGAACAAGAAGAATGCCACCGACATCCGCCTGGCGATCGATGCGCTGGAGCTGGTGTTCACGCGGCCGGAGATCGGCACCTTCATCCTCTTGTCCGGCGATTCTGATTTCTCGTCGCTCGTGCTCAAGCTGAAGGAATACGGCAAGTACGTGATCGGGGTGGGGATTCGGGAGTCCTCGAGCGACCTGCTCATCCAGAATTGCGATGAGTACTACTCGTACAACGAGCTCGCCGGCTTCACGAAGACGAGCGAAGTCGAGTACGTGAAGCGGGATCCATGGGAGCTGGTCGTCGAGGCGGTCAAACAGATGACGGCGCACAACGACGTGATGCGCTCCGACCGCTTGAAACAGGTCATGCAGGAGATCGACCCGAACTTCGACGAGAAAGACGCCGGGTTCTCGCGCTTCAGCAAGTTCGTGATCGAGGCCGCCCGGCGTGGCCTTATCACGTTGACCAGACTCGACAACGGGCAGTACGAGATCGCCCTGGGCCCACAAGTACAAGGCGCGGCGGCGCAGCCCGCACTCGCCGCGATGAGCGAAGCCGCTGAGAAGCCCCGCAGCCGCCGGGGCGGCCGGGGCCGAGGACGCGGCCCCGCGCCCACCGAGGAGCCGGAAGCGCCGGCGACGAAGCCGGGGTTTTCGTTCGGTGGCGCGTTCGGGTTGATCAAGCAGGCCGTCGGCATGGGCATAGACCAGGAGCCGGCTCCACAGGAAGAGGAAAAGTCGCTGAGCGATGAGGTGGAGGCTCCGCGTCCGGCCATTGGCGCGGCCCCTCCCCCCCCTCCCCCCCCTCTCCCCGGGGATGCAGAAGAAGAGGACGACGTTCCGATGCCGACTTCGTCGGCGCCGCCACCGCCATACAGCACGCCGTCGTCGGCACCAGGCGGAATTCCGATGCGCAGCGCGCGCTTTCGCCGCGGTTCTCGCGGTGGTGCCCGCCGTCCGGCTCCCGGCGGCGGTGTCCCCGAGATCCCCAAAATCGGCGTCGTGGAAGTCGATCCCAACTTCCGCCCTCGCGCCGACGTGCTGACTCCCAAGCCCCCCCCCACCCCCCCAGGGGCGCCGTCGAGCCCCGCGCAGGAGCGGGGCGAGCGGGGCGAGCGGGGCGAGCGGGGCGAGCGGGGCGGACGAGGTGGTCGGGGTGGTCGCGGGCGAGGCCGCGGGCAGGCTGAGAACGGCGACCGCGGCGAGCGGGGGGAACGCGGCGGCCGTGGCCGGCGCGGTGGTCGTGGTGGCCGCGGCCGTGGGCCTCGGCGTTACGAATCGGAATCTCCTGATGTCGCGAACGGCAATCTGCGCCCGATGCCGGAGCCGACCCGTTCAGACCCCTCAGAACCTCCCGCTCCTCCACAACCTCCGGCGGTCGCGCCAGCCGACGCCGGTGAGTCTTTCTGGTCCAAGGTTAAGCGCGGCCTGACGGGAGGCGGCGCGTAACGGTGCGAGGCAGCGCCGTTCAGGCGAAGTTCTACGCGCGACCCACGGAAGAGGTCGCGCGTGGACTATTGGGGCGCATTGTCGTCAGCGACGTGGGCGGACGCCGGCGGGAGACGGCCGGCCGCATCGTCGAGGTCGAAGCGTACGTCGGCCCCCACGATCCCGCGTGTCATGCCTATGGGCACCGGCGCACGGCGCGCACCGAATCGCTCTACGGCCGGCCTGGGACGGCATATGTGTATTTCACCTACGGGATGCATTGGTGTCTCAACGTCGTGACCGAAAAGCCGGAGTATCCCGCGGCGGTACTGATTCGCGCGCTCGAGCCGCTCGCCGGGCTCGACACGATGCGGCAACGCCGCGGGAGAGAGCCGCTCTGCGCGGGCCCCGCGCGGCTGTGCGAGGCGCTCGGCGTCACCGGTGCGCTGGACGGCGTTTCGTTACAGCGTGGGTTGCTGCGCATCGTCGCCGACGGGCCGGCGCCGAAAAAGAGCGCGATCGCAACGAGTCCGCGCATCGGTGTCACGCAGGCGGCCGACTGGCCGCTGCGCTTCTATCTCAAGGACTCGCCGTGGGTTTCCCGCTAAGCCTTTCGTGCGACTACTTACCGCTCGGTGACCCCTTCCTTCGCCGATCCCATGCTGTAACGGATCCCGCCCTGGAGCGTATGCGTGTTGCTCTGGAGCAGGAAGTTCGAGGCGCCGGAGGTCAGCAGGTAATGCGCGAAGACGTTCAGCTTGCTCGAGTAGTTGATCTGTAACCCACCCATCAACCAGAAGAACGCCCGGCTCGATAGCTCGTTGACGCGATCGGATGCCTCCGCGAACTGGGAGCTGGAGCACCCTCCCGAGCAGTCGATTGCCGGATTCAGCACTTGCATGATGGCGAAGCCGCCGCCGCCGAACGGCTCGATGACCTTCTGGGCGGGGAAGGCGAGCACGCCGAACATGATGCGGCGCATGTCGTGGAACGAGACGTCGCGACAGGGGCCCGTACCCAGCGAGCAGCCTGACGAGCTGGGATCGAAGATCACGGCCTGCGCGTCCGACAGGAAGAGCGCCTGTTCATAGGCGACGTACAACGCGGTGCGGCGCGCGGTGATCAGCCAGTGGCCGCCGATGATCGGATCGTACACGTACGGCTGTGTATTGGTCTTGGAGATGAAGGCACCGCCCTGAGCGCCCCAATACCATTGATACTGCCGGCTGAAGCCGCGTCCCTGTTGGGGCGGAATGAAGAAATAGGAGAGGCCCGCTCCGCCCTCGACCTGACCCGTCCAGCTACCGCGTGGGGTGGGGTTGAGTGGATCGCGATTCTGTCTGTTGTACATCGCCCGGGCATCCAGCCGCAACGCCAGGTGTGGGCTGAGGAACACGCGTGCCCCGAGGCCGCCATTGACCATGTTGTCGGTGAAATCGTAGGGCGGGTCGGGGCCGAAGACGAGTCGCGAGTATCCGCCGGTGGCATAGAGCGTCGCCCGGTCGCCCATGGGGAAATTGAACACCACGTTGCCGCCCACCGCGGACACCGACACGTTTTGCAAAGAGGCGGTGTCTACCGTCTTCGTGAAGTCGCCGGTGACCTCGATAGACAGGCGGTCGCTCCAGGCATACGCGATGCGCGCGCCGCCCCCGAACGAGTTCTTGAGAAAGTACAGGTGGTCGAAGCGCCAGTACGAGCCGAACCCGCCGAACTCGATGCTCTGAGACCGTTGCGCGGCCGCAGGGCTGAAGACGAGGATTAGGGCCGCGAGGCTCACAAGCTGCTTCATCGGAACTCCTCCGGGCCCCCGTCGTCTATGGGGCCGCCAACAGGACCGCGTTGAAGAGCAGCTTGAAGGTGCCGTGCGTCTGGCCCCGGAACTGCGGCCGAAACCCAAACAGGATCACACGCCCCCCCCTGCTGCCTACCGGTGCCTCCACCAGCGCCGCTTTCCCTTCGAGCCGTTCCTGGAACCGGGCATAGCCGGAGCGCAGGGGCTGCGCGGGATACGTCGCCAAGGCCCTGGCCGGGGCCGACACGGTGAAGGCGGCGCTATTCTCGAAGTAGATGTCGAGGGAGTCGGGCACCCCCAGCGTCACGGGGCTGCCCGCCCGCTCCACACCTCCCAAAAGCACACCGAAAATAGAGCCTGGGGCGTAAAATCGCAAAACTTGCGGACCCGATGCCTCACCGGCTAGGACGTTGACGACAGGGAGGTTAAGGCGTGCAATCGCGAAATTACTTGAACCGTCGAGGCAGACGAGCACGCCACCACCCCGAACAAATGCCGAAACGGCGCTGGCGCCCGTTTCGCCAATCCCGCCTGCGTATTGCACTGGAATGCGAGTTGAGTCGATGCCGTGGAGGATTGCCGGCGCATCGATGTCCGGCAGGACGATCACGTCGAACCGCTGCCGCAGCGCTCCCTTCTTGAAATCGCTGTCGTGCAGTGTCGTGTAGCTGAGCCCATACTGCTCGAGCAACCACCGCGTCCAGCCCTCGTCGATGTTGCCGGTCCAGGGTTGGTACAGGCCGATGCGTGGCAAGCGCTGCCTCGTCACTCCCGTACCAGGCGCTGGGCCGTTCCTGACGGCAGTCACCGAGAATCCATGGCGCGCGGCCGCCTCGCTGAGCATCGCCCGCGCCCTCGGACCTTGGACAACGAGAGACTCTCCCGCCACCGTCACGGACTGTCCCGCAGCGAGCAGCTCCGCGACCACGCGTGACTCGGCGTTGGTCCGGTTGTTCAGAATGAACACCTCGCCAGTGCCCTCGATTCTGCCCGGTGCGGGCACGACCGTGTCCACCTTCACGAGGTTGGCGCGGAACGGCGCGTTCACGACGTCGGCGTGCACACCCATCGTCAAGGGCAGCGTCCAGCCGGCGACGTCGTACGGCGGGCGATCGGCCACGGGCGTGTATCGCTGCGGCTCGAGCAGGTCCTTGGCGTGCGCGCGATACGGCTGGGCCATCGGCACGACCAGCGAGCCCGCCGGGTAACTCCTCCCGTCGGCCGTGAACGGTTCGGCGGCGCGCCACACTTCGACGGCGCCCGCGCCGAGCACGTTCGCCAGGGCTGTCCAACTCTCCGGGTCGCGCTGCTCAGCCGGTAACACGTATGCGAACGGATCGCCGGCTAAACCAGCTTCGACCGCGCGCCGCCCCAGACCGACGAAGCGGTCGATCACGTTCACGCGATCGCGTGCGGCGAGCCGCACGAGCGCCTCGGATGTGATCAGCTCGTAGCGCACGATGTCGCCGAGGTGCCAGGTGCCTCCGGGCCACGGCGCGGCGTAATTCACGCCCCGACCAGGCTGGCGTACGGAGTCCAGGGGCAGCGTGATCGGTGACCCGAGGCGCGTGCTCGCCGCTTCGGTAAGGATGCCGATCATGTTGTGCCGCGTGGGCGTGGAGCGAAAGCCGCCGTGCCACCACAGGTCGTAGGTCTGCTGGTGCGCGATCCCGGTCATCCCCGCATCGTAGAGCGCCGCTGCCATCTGCGCCCCGACGAGATTGATCCCGGCGACGATCGCGGGATCGAGATTGGGATTGACAGGATCCTGAAACGGCGGGACGAACAGGCGCACGCCGTTGGCGCCCATCTGGTGCACGTCGTACACGATTTCCGGAAACCATTCCTTGTACAGCATCCGCGTGACGAGTCGCGTCTCCACCTGTGTCAGCATGAACCAGTCGCGGTTGTTGTCGTGCCCGATGTATTTGTGGTACAGCCAGGGCAAGGGTCCGCCCTCGTATCGTGTCCCCTTGTAGCGGCGGTACCAGCTCACCACGGTGTCGAGACCGTCGGGGTTCATCGAGGGAATCATCAGTACGACGACAGAGTCGAGCAGCCGCTGCAGTTCGGGGTTCGTCGCCAGCCGGTACGCGAGCGTCATCCCCATCTGACTGGAAGCGACTTCCGTCGAGTGGATGTTGTTGCTGATGAGGATGACGGCGGGTTGCGTCATCCGGATTTCGGCGAGTGCGGTGTCATTCAAGCGGCGCGGATCCGCGAGCAGCGCCTGCGCGCGTTTGATGTCGGCGAGACGCGCGATGTTCGCCGGCGATGTGATAGTCAACAGCACGAAGGGCCGCCCCTCCGTCGTCTTCCCGAGCGTGTCGACGTGGACGTACCGACTCTGCCGCGCGAGGCCATTCACATAGCCGCTCACCTGCTTCCAATCGGCGAGCATCGAGTCGGCGCCAGGCTCGAACCCTAAAGCGTCGGCCGGACGGCCGGACGGCCCGACGGCCTGAAAAACCGCCAGGAGAAGAAGTGTGTGCATTAGATCAACCCGAGTTTGGAGCCGACCTTCTTGAAAGCGCGGAGCGCAAAGTCGAGATCATCGCGCGTGTGAGCGGTCGAGAGCTGGCAGCGCACACGCGCATGTCCTTGCGGGACAACAGGATAGCCGAACCCGGTGACGAAGACACCCTCGGCCAGCAACAGCTCGCTCATGTGAATCGCTTTCGCCGTCTCGCCCAGGATCACGGGCACGATGGGGGTGTCCCCGGGCAGCGGCTTGAAGCCGAGCGCCAGCAGCTGCTCGCGGAAATAGCGCGCGTTCTGATGCAGCCGCGTGACAAGCTCGGGGTGCGCCGTGACGTGACGGACGGCGGCGAGCGCACTGGCGGCGACGGTGGGTGGCAGAGCGTTGCTGAAGAGCTGCGGCCGCGAGCGCTGCGTCAGATAATCGGTGAGCGCGAGCGGACCGGCCGTGAATCCGCCGGCCGCGCCGCCGAGCGCCTTGCCGAGCGTCGACGTGATCACGTCGATTTCACCCAGCATGCCGTAGTGCTCGGCGGTGCCGCGGCCGCTCTTGCCGAGCACACCGGTAGCGTGCGAGTCGTCGACGGCCAGGACGGCATCGTGCTTGCGCGCCAGCGCCACGAGATCGGGGAGCCTGGCGATGTCCCCTTCCATCGAGAAAATGCCGTCGGTGAAAATGAGCTTGCGCCGCGCGTTGCCCGCGGCGCGCAGCTTCTCCTCGAGGTCGGCCATGTCGGAATGCTTGTAGACGGCGGTCTGACACTTGGTGATCGTCTTGGCGAGGCGAATCGCATCGATGATCGAGGCGTGATTCAGCTGATCGGAGATCACGACGTCCGCCTCGCCGAGCACCGTGGGGCAGAGCCCTTCGTTCGCATTCCAGCAGCTTACGTAGGTCAGCGACGACTCGCAGCCGACGAATTTCGCCAGCGCATCCTCGAGGTCGCGGTGCACGGTGAACGTGCCGCAGATGAAGCGTACCGACGCGGTGCCAGCGCCCCAGCGGTCGAGCGCCGCCTGGCCCGCCCGGACGACTTCAGGGACGTCGCAGAGGCCCAGGTAGTTGTTGGAGGACAGGATCACGACCTCGCCGCGCCCTTCCATCTTGACGCGCGCATCCTGCGGTGAGTCGAGGTAATTGAGCCGCTTGTAAACGCCGTCCTTCCTGAACTCCGCCAGCTCGTCCTGCAGCTGCCCCATGAAGCTCATACGATCTCCAGAATGACTTTCCCGGCGTCCCCCGAGCGAATCGCCGCCAGGGCTTCGTCGATCTTGGCGAGCGGGAATTTGTGCGTGATGACGGGCCGCGGATCGAACTGCCCGCCCAGGAGAAATCGGCGCATCTGGTGCCAGGTCTGGTACATCTTGCGGCCGATGACGCCGTACACGGTGATCCCCTTGAAGATGATCTCATTGGCGAGATCGACCGGGACTTCGCCGTCCGGAATGCCGAGTAGCTGCACGCGCCCGCCCAACCGCACCGCCGCGAATGCCTGGTGCAGCGCCGACGGCACACCCGACATCTCGCACACCACGTCCGCGCCTTCCTCGGCGGTCTCGGCGAGGACCGTCTTCACGACGTCGTCCCGCTTCGCGTTGATGGTGACGTGCGCGCCCATTTTCTCCGCGAGCGCGAGGCGCGTGGGATTCACATCGGACGCAATGACCTTGGTGGCGCCTGCCGCCCGCGCGATCCCGACCGCGAAGCAGCCGATCGGCCCGCATCCGACAACGAAAACGGTGCTGCCGGGAATTTCTGCGGTCAGCACCGTGTGAAACGCATTGCCCATCGGATCCATGATTGCGCCGACTTCCGTCGGAATGTTTCCCCCATCGAGCGTCAGCACATTGGTCGCGGGCATCACGATGTACTCCGCAAATGCGCCGTCGCGATCGACGCCGATGATGCGCGTGTTCTTGCAGATGTGGCTGTTCCCGGTGCGGCACTGGAGGCAGTGCCCGCAGACGATGTGACCCTCGGCGGTGACGAGGTGGCCCGCGCGGAGTCCCGTGACGCCGTCACCGACGGACTCGATCTCTCCGGCGAATTCGTGGCCCACGACGATCGGTGGCTTGATGCGGCCCTGGGCCCATGGGTTCCAGTCGGCGATGTGGAGGTCGGTGCCGCAGACCCCGGCGTGCCGCACGGCGATCAGCACCTCCCCCGGACCGGGGGACGGCTTCGGGACGGTCGTAACCTTCAGGCCAGGGGCGCGACTCGGCTTCACGATGGCTTGCATGTGCGCTCGGGATGCGGGATGCGAGAAGCGGGATGCGTTAGAAGATCGATCGCGTGAAGCCGCCATCTACCTCGAGTACTGCGCCGGTAATATAGCTGGCTCGTTCCGACGCTAGAAACACGACTGCGGCAGCCAGCTCCTCCGGCGTGCCGATCCGCCCGATCGGCGTCTCGGCCAGCCGTTGCTTGATCATCTCGGGCCGGGCCTTGGTCAGCTCTTCAATCCGCTCGGTGGCGATGAAGCCGGGGCAGATGCTGTTGACGGTGATGCCGTCTTTCGCGACCTCGTCGGACAACGCTTTGGCGAAGCCGAGCACTCCGGCACGCGCGGTCGACGAGAGGATGAGGCCGGGCAGCGGCTGGAGGGCGGCGACCGAGGCGAGGCAGATGATGCGACCCCACTTCGCCTTGGTCATGATCGGCACGGCGGCGCGCGCGAGATGGATCGTGGAAAGGAGGTTCAGCTCGATCGCCTTGCGCCAGGCATCCGCCGGTTGGTCCTTGAACGGAGCCGCGGGTGGACCGCCGGCATTGCAGAACAGCACGTCGAGCCGGCCGAACTGCTTCGCGACGTCCTGCACCAGTTTCTCGGCCTCGGCAGGAATCGTCACGTCCGCGGGGAACGGCGCCGTCTTGAGATCGCGGCCGTTGACCGCGACTTGGGCACCCTCCTCGGTGAGCAGGTTCGCGACCGCGCGGCCGATGCCGCGCGTACCTCCGCAGACGAGCGCTACTCTTCCGTTGAGGCCGAGGTTCACGCGCGCTCGATTCGCACCGCGCAGACCTTCAGCTCGGCCATCTTCGCGTAGGGGTCCAGCACCGGATTCGTCAGCAGATTGGCGGCGGCTTCCCGGAAATGAAACGGCACGAACACCTGCCCGCGCGCCACGCGGTCGGAGATGCGCGCCGCGCTGACCATCGAGTTACGGCGCGACGTGAGCCGCACCAGCTCGCCCTCCCGCACGTGCAACTGCTTCGCGTCCTCGGGATGAATCTCGACGATGGCGGTCGGCTCGCGGGCATCGAGGCCGCTGGCGCGGCGCGTCATGGTGCCGGTGTGCCAGTGGTAGAGCTGGCGGCCGGTATTCATCACGAACGGATACTCGTCGTCCGGCAGCTCGACGGGATCGGTGTACTCGACCGCCACGAACGTGGCGCGGCCGTCCGCGGTCGGGAACGCCCTGTCGAAGAGGAACGCGGTGCCCGGATGGTCCTTGGTCGGAACGGGATACTGCAGCCCGGCGCCTTCGAGCCGCTCGTACGTCACGCCCGCCCAGCTGGGAGTCACTCGCGCGATCTCGCGCATCACGTCTTCGGCGCCGCGGAACGTCGTCGACAGCCCCAGCCGGTTGCTGAGGTCCATCAGGATCTCGAGATCGCCGCGGGCCTCGCCGGGGGAGTCGACCGCCTTGTGTGTCAGCTGAATGCGTCGCTCGGTGTTGACGAACGTCCCGGCCTTTTCGGAAAAGCTGGCCCCGGGCAGCACCACGTCGGCGTAGCGCGCGGTCTCCGTCAGGAAGAGGTCCTGCACGGCCAGAAACTCGAGTTCCTGAAACCAATGCTCGGCGTGTGCGATGTCGGGGTCGGAGATGACCGGGTTCTCACCCATGATGTACATCCCACGCACGCCGCTCTCGGGCTTGACGACCTCGGTGACCATCAGGCCGCTCTTGAGCGACAGCGCATCGGCCGGAACGCCCCAGGTCGCGGCGAAACGCGCCCGGACCTTCTCGTCGCCAACGGGCTGATAGTCGGTGTAGACGAACGGAATGGCGCCGACGTCGGACGCGCCCTGGACGTTGTTCTGGCCGCGCACCGGCAGCATCGCCGCGCCCCAGCGCCCGATCATGCCGCAGGCGAACATCAGATTGAGCAGCGACGTCACGATGTCGGTGCCGTTGGCGTGCTGCGTCAGGCCCATCGCCCAGAGCGTGCTCGTGTTCGGCCCGCGGGCGTACATCTCGGCGGCGCGCTCGATCTTTTCCGCGGCAATGCCGGTGATTTTTGCCGCCTTTGCCGCCGTGTATGGCTGCACCGCCGCGCGCACCTTGTCGAAATCATGGGTTCGTTCGGCGAGGAATGCCTTGTTCTCGAGCCCCAGCGACAGGATGTGATTCAACATCGCCGAGTAGAGGGCGACGTCGGTGCCGGGTTGCATCTGCAGGTGGACGTCGGCGCGCCCCGCCAGCTCGGTGCGGCGCGGATCGGCGACGATGAGGGTCGCGCGCTTCTCGTGCGCGCGCTTCAGCGCGGCGCCGAACACCGGGTGCGACTCGGTCGTGTTGGCGCCGGCGATGAAGATGACGTCGCACGCCTGCTCGATCTCGCGCATGGAGCCGGAGGCGGCCGCGGTGTTGATCGCGCGCTGCATCGCCGCGACCGACGTCGAATGGCACAGCCGGGTGCAGTGGTCCACGTTGTTCGTGCCCAGCGCGCCCCGGAACATGCGCATCATCAGATAATTCTCTTCGTTCGAGCACTTGGCCGACGAGAAGCAGGCCAGCGCGTCGGGCCCGCGGGCCGCCTTGATTCGCAGCAGCTCTTGAGACGTCAGCTCGAGCGCTTCCTCCCACGTGGCCTCGCGGAACGGCGAGTACCAGTCCTCGGGTGTCGCGACCCGATCGCGGATGTCCATGTCGAGCCGTTCGAGCAGCGGTAGCTCACGCACGCTCTTGCCGGTGGCGCGAGGCGGCGTACCGGGCTTGCTGCTCTTGCCTTCACTCTCGATCGTGCGCCACGGACCCGCGCGACGCTCGGCGCCGTGCAGGCCCTTCCAGATCCAGCGGCCGCGTTCCCTCGTCCACCCCTTCCTGATCAAGGGCTTCGTCAGCCGATCCCGATGTTGCGGGAAGTCATAACCGAAGCGGCCCTTCACGCAGGTGGATCCTTGATTCGGGGTGTTCAGCTCGATGTCGGGAGAGGTGACGCGGATGACTTTGTTATCGGCAACATGCAGATCGACCTGGCAGCCGACGCCGCAGTACGGGCAAACGGAGTGCACGATCTTTTCCGGAGAGCGGATCTGCTCGGGCGCGAAGCGTTGGCGCGGCATCACTTCGAAGATCGCGCCGGTCGGGCAGACGCGGACGCATTCGCCGCACCAGGTGCATCCCGCCTTGTCGGGATCGCCGTCGGCGCCGACGATGATCTCGGCGTGCTCGCCGCGGTACCCCACATCCAGCACACCGACGACCTGGATGTCCTCGCAGGCGCGCACGCAGCGGGTGCACAGGATGCAGGTGGACATATCGTGGCGGATCATCGGATCGCCCGGACGCTCGTCGCCCGTGCGCAGCGGCAGATCGCGGTCGGCGACCGGCGTCGGCACGACGTCGTACTGCACCAGGTAGCGCTCGAACTCGTTGCGCGGATTGTCCCGGCCGCCGTTTCGCAGGTGATCGGCGGGATAGCGCTCCGCCAGCAGGCGCAGGACGCCCCTGCGGTTTTCGACCGCGGCATGCGACTGCGTGGTGACCACCATGCCGTCGGCGATCTTCGTCGCGCACGCCGGCATCAGCTTGGCTTGCCCCTCGACGGAGACGAGGCAGATGCGGCAGTTGCCGACGATGGACAGCGTGGGATACCAGCAGAGTGTGGGAATCTCGATCCCCGACGCCCGGGCGGCGTCGAGAATCGTTTGGCCTTCGGCAGCCTCGAGGGAGCGGCCGTCGACTTTGAGAGTCGGCATGCCTGATAAATAGGCAGCCGAATGTGGTGCTGCTAGATCTTCGGGTCCACCGGGAGATGGCGGTGGGTGTGATCGCCGTCTTCCCCCTCATCGAGGAACCAGCAATACGCCCAAATCTTGGCGGGCCGCAGCACCTGCTGGCCGGCTCGCAGAATGATGCCCATCGGTTCGTCGTCGATCATGAGTGGAAGACTGGTCATGGCGCAGAGTCCGATACGTTGTAGGACGCTATCTTGTAAGCAAGCGCCCTGCCACGTTCACTCTGCGTACAACGTACCGTCCTACAACGAGTTACGGTCTTTGAGTGGAGGGCGAATCGTCAATCCGACACGTTTCGCGCCGTGTCGAGCTGACGCGGCGGCTTGATCGCGGTGAAGCCCGAGTGCTTGGACCGGCGGCCGTTCTGGACCTGCCATCCCCGATACAGGCTCTGGAGCGCCTCGGCGGCGAGGGGAATGACCCCTCGGCTCGGGGCCTCGGGAGGCAGCACCACGTGCACCCCGCCCGACGGCGTCCGCACCTGAAGGTCGGCAATCAATGACGCCCGCTCTTTGGCGCGGAGCTGGCCGAGCGCGGCCGGCGCGATCGCGACGAGCGACGGTGAGAGATCGGGGAACCAGCTCCCGAAGTTGATGACCAGCGCCTGGAATGCCCCGGCAAGCTGTTCGGTGACGGCGCGTCCCTCGGCTGCCTCCACGGCACCCAAATCCTGATCCAGCAGAAACACCTCGGCATCGTGCGCCGCGAGAAACAACGCTTCCGCGAGTGCCGCGGAGCCGAGCACGACGACGACGTCGCCCGGCTCGACGCGCGCGGCCCACGGGACGACCGGGTGCCCGCGGTCGAATCCCCAGTGCGTCGGTTCCCGCTGTGCCTCCCGCAGAGCGCGGTGTTTCTGGCGCCAGCGGGGGAATGAAGGGAGTCGCAGGCGCCGGGCGATGATGCGATCGACATGCTCGAGCAGCAGCACTTCGGTGAGCAGATACTGATCCTGGGCGCTCGCCTGCAGCTCCCGCACCGCTTCGTCGCCGATCTGCAGCAGCTCCGCCCGTGGGACGGTGTTCTTGTACTCCTCGAGCCGCTGCAGGATGAACTCCTGATACTCCTGCTTGAGCGAGCGCGGCAGCCGCCGGGCTGGGGGCATGCCGGTGGTTTTGCTGGCGCGCTCAAAGGGCAGGGAGGTCAGCATGGCTCGACGTGCACCGTCACTTCTTCCAGCTCCAGGTCCTTCTTCAGTCGCTCTTCGACGGCATCGGCGATGGCGTGCGCGGCGGCGACGTTGGCCGATGAGTCGACGGCGATCGTGACTTCCGCGTAGCGCACGCCCGTGTTGCCGCCGCGCGAGCGGATCCCGTAGGCGCTCTTCACGCCCGCGACGGCCTGCGCCGATTGGCGGATCGTCGGCTCGGGGATCGCGCGCTCGTCGACGAGCACCGGCACGACGCGTTTCAGAATCTGGTAGGCCACGCGCACGATCAGCAGTGCCACGGCGATGGCGACGACCGGATCTACCCAGGTATGGCCCCCCCCCTCCCCCTGACGCGAAAACAGCACGCCGATCAGGACGCCGATCGTGATGAAGACATCGGTACGCGTGTGCGCCGCGTCGGCGATGAGCAGCTCGCTGGCGAGCTCGTGCCCCCGGCGGTTTTCGTACCAGGCGACGAGGATGTTCGTGGCGAGCGTCGCGAGCAGCAGGGCGAGGCCGGCGTCGCTCATCCGCACCGTATGCCCGCCCGACACGAGACGGCCGATGGCGCTGCGGACCAGCTCAAAACAGGTGATCGACAGGAAGACGACGATTGCGAGCGCGCCGAGCGTTTCGAACTTGCCGTGTCCGTAGGGGTGCTCTTCGTCGGGCTCGCGTGATGCGACGCGCACGACGACGAGGCCCAGCACATTGTAGACCGCGTCGACGGAGGAGTGCACCGCGTCACCCAGGACGGCGAGCGAGCCGGCCAGCATGCCGATCGTCGCCTTGGCGAGCACGACCGCGATGTTGGCGATGAGGAGACCCCCGAGTACGCGGCGCACGGCGCGGGACCGGTCCAGGGCATTAGCGACCGGGGGCGGTGGCGGGGGCGCAGACATGGTGCTGCAAGTTTGTGATGGGGGCTGATTTAGTCAACTTGCCTTGACATATTTAGATACTTGTATAAATATCTCTGCTATGCAGGATTCGCTGTTTCGCGCTCTGGCCGACCCGACTCGTCGCAAGATCCTCGAGCTGCTGACCGCCAAGGATCTCACCGCGGGCGAGATCGCGGAGCAGTTCCCGATCGCGTTCGCGTCGGTGTCGCACCACCTCGGCGTGCTCAAGGCGGCCGACCTCGTCGCCACCGAGCGCGAAGGGCAGTTCATCCGCTACCGGCTGAACACGACCGTCTTTCAGGAGGTCGTGCGCTACTTCATGACCCGCTTTGGTGGGGAAGGAGAGCAGCATGCGTAGCCGTTGGTTTGGTCTCGTGATGGCCGCCGTGGCCGTCGCCATGGCGGTGTGGGCGTATCCGCGGTTGCCGCCCACCATGCCCACGCACTTTCGCTTCGACGGCACGCCCGACGGTTTCTCCAGCCGGCTGTCGGTGCTCGCGTTCGCCCCGATCATCATGGTCGTCATGACGGTCTTGTTCAACGTGCTGCCGAAGGTGGATCCGCGGCGGGAGAATTACGCCAAGTTCCTGACCAGTTACTGGCTCATCGCCCACGCGCTGATCGTGTTCCTGCTCGTCGCCCAGGCGCTGACGATTGCCGCCGGTCTCGGGTTCTCGGTCAAGATCGTTCGCCTGATGCCGTTGGGCATCGGCCTACTGCTGGTGTTCCTCGGGAATTACCTCACCCGCGTCGAGCCGAACTGGTTCGTCGGGATTCGCACCCCCTGGACGCTCTCGAGCGACACCGTGTGGCGGAAGACCCATCGCACCGGCGGATGGCTCATGGTCCTGGGAGGATTGGTCATCGCCGCCTGCGCGTTCCTGCCGCAAGGCGCCTTCCTGCCTCTGGTTATCGCGGCGATCGTCGTCATCGCGGTGGTTCCGATCGTGCAGTCGTACGTTTTATGGAAGCGAGAACAAGGGAGATCGTAGGTGTACCCGGGCTAAGAGCCCCGGCTCGGCGTTGTGTGCGCAAACCCGGGCTGAGAGCCCGGGCTCGGCATGTGTGCGCCCTCTAAGGGCGCCCTCACAGCCGAGCGCGCCCTCTCAGGGCGCGAAAATAACGATCAACCAACCGCCCGCAGCAGGGCACCCTTCAAGTATCCGGTCTCCGGCACGTTGAGCAGCTCCGGGTGATCGCTGGCCGCGCCGGTCGCCGCGAGCCACTGCATGCGGCGGCCCGAGTCGCGCGCGGCGTCGCTGAGCATCGCGTTGAAGACGTCGCGGCTCACATGGTAGGAACAGGATGACGTGAACAACACGCCTCCGGGCGCGAGAACCTTCATCGCCCGGAGGTTGATTTCCTTGTACCCGGCGACGGCGCGCTCGAGGTTGGCTCTGGTCTTGGCGAACGCGGGCGGATCGAGCACAATCGTGTCGAATGGCTCGCGACGCCGCTCGAGCTCGCGCAGCAAGTCGAACGTATTCGCTTCGCGCCACTCGATATTTCCGATGCCGTTGAGACGCGCATTCTCGGCGCCGCGCGCCAGCGCTTCCGCGCTCTGATCGACGGCGACGACTTCCTTGGCGTGGCGGGCGAGATGCAGCGCGAACGAGCCGTGATAGGCGAAGAGATCGAGCGCGCGGCCGCCCGCGCGCGTGTGCCGCCCCACGAGGATGCGGTTCTCCCGTTGATCGAGAAAGGCGCCCGTCTTCTGTCCCCCCCACGGTGCCGCGAGATACTTCACGCCATCCTCGACAACCTCCACGGCCTCGGGCACCTGGCCGGAGGCCAGCACGACCTCCGACGGCAACCCCTCGTGCCGGCGCACCGCCGCGTCGTTGCGGAGCAGGATGCCCTCGGGTTGGAGCACCGTTTTCATCGCCTCCAGGATCTCTTCCCGGGCCGATTCCAAGCCTGCAGAAAGTAGCTGAGCAACGACGAACGCCCCGTACTTGTCGACGACGAGCGAGGGTAAGCCGTCCCCCTCGGCATGCACCACGCGCCAGCCGGTGGCATCGATGCCCTGGCGGCGGCCGGCCGCCGCCGCGATCCGTTCCGCCCACCACGTCGCGTCGATCGCCTCCTCGCTACGCGTGAGCAGCCGCAGTCTGATTTCGGAGCTGGGGGAGTACAGCGCCTGGCCGAGGAACTTGCCCTTGCGATCGGTAACTGAGACGATGCCCGGCTTCTTATCGGGCTGTTCGGCGACGTCGCTGCGGTAGATCCACGGATGGCCCTGCTTCCAGCGTTCAGCCCCGCGCGCGCTGACTTTGACCGTCATCGGTCCGGACGTAGCTTCGCGGCTTCACGCAGGTAGATATGTTTCAGCGCTTGCTGCGGCTTGGCCGTGTAGAAGTGCAGCAACACCCGGATGCAGCGCCGCAGTCCGCTGGGAACAGCGACTTCCGCGGTGCCGAGCAGCGGCACGTCCCTCCAGCCGAGCCGGCGGGCGGCGCGGGCGGGATACTCGGCGGTGAGGTCGGGGGAGGACGTGAAGATCGCGCTCTCCACGTCTTCGGGCGCGAAGCCATTGGCGTCCCGCAGGGCGGAGAGCAGCTCCTCCGTCGCTTCGAGTATCGCGTCGCTCGTATTGGCGGTCGCCGTGGTCGCCCCACGCAGTCCACGCAGGATTTTCGTCATGGCACTAGCCGATCAGTTGCGCTTGATGGTGATCACCGATCCCGTCCTGCTCGGAGGGCGGGATGCCGTCGCTGTCTGCCGCGCCGCCGCCCAGGGCGGCGCCACGATGATTCAGGTCCGCTGGAAAGATGGCTCACCGGGCGAAGTTCTGGAGTTGACCCGCGCACTGGTTGCGGCCCTGCCGGTTCCCGTGCTCGTCAATGATCGCGCCGACATCGCCCTCGCCGCCGGCGCCGCGGGCGCGCACCTCGGTTGGGACGACACCCCGCTCGCGGCGCTGCGCCGGCACCTTCCCGCCGGCTTTCTGCTCGGCATCTCCGTCGGCACGGCCGAGGAGGCCGAGCGCGCGGCCGCCCTTCCTGCCGATTACTGGAGTGTCGGTCCCTGCTTTGCAACACCCACGAAGCGCGACGCCGGGCCGCCGCTCGGTCCCGAGGGCTTCGCGGCGCTGGCTCGACACGCGCCCGAGGGTGTCCCCGTCATCGGGATCGGGGGCATCACGGCGCCGAATGCGTCGTCCGTCATGCGCGCCGGTGCCGCCGGCGTCGCCGTCATTGGCGCCGTGCTGGGCGCGGGGGACCCGGAGGCCGCTGCACGGGCGGTGGGCGTTGCCGCACACGCTTGATCGCGGCCAGATGATCGGCGTACGAGGCTGAGAATATGTGCTTCCCATCGGGTTGGGCCACGAAATAGAGGTAGCCGGTCTGCGCAGGGTAAAGTGCCGCGATCAGACTCGAGTCACTGGGCTGATTGATCGGGCCCGGCGGCAGTCCCGGATTCAGGTATGTGTTATAAGGGGAGTGGATTTGCAGCTGTTTCTCCCACACACGACGCAACCGGCGGCCGTGCGCGTAGACGACGGTCGGATCGGCCTGTAGTGCCATTCCGCGCTTGAGCCGGTTGTGATAGACCGCGGAGACGTATGGCCGGTCGGGCGTGTATCGCACTTCTGCTTCGATGATCGAGGCGAGGGTGACGATCTGGTGTCGCGTCATGTGCAGCTCGGCGAGCCGGGCATCCCACTCCGGCTGCCAGCGCGCGATGAACTCGTGCGTCATCAGCTTCATGAGGTCGCGGGCGCGCATGCGCATGGGGACGACGTACGTCGTCGGGTACATGTAGCCCTCGACCCCGGCGGGGCTCGGCCGGATGCCGAGCTCGCGCTCCAGGGACGTATCGCGCATCGCGGCGGCGAAGGAGTCGCGCGGCACCCCGAGCCAGGAGCGGGCGCGTTCGCCGACCTCGAATCCCATCATCCCTTCGAGCACGGTGAAGCGCGCCTCGAGCCCGCGCCCTTTTTTCAGCGTAGTGACGACGCTACTCCAACTCTCATCGGGCGCGAACATGTAGACGCCGCTCTTCAGGTTGGAGGGGAGCCCGCGGAGACGCGCATACAGGCTGAACCAGTCGCGGCTCTTGATGACGCCCCGCGCTTCGAGTGAATCGAGCGCCTGGTAATAGGTGGCACCGCGCGGAATGATCACGATGATATTGTCCGCCACCGACTGATAGCCTTGCGGCTGTTGGGAGCCGCAGGCGAGAACGGCGCAGACGAGGGCGAGACGCAGTCTCACTGCGCCGTGCCCTTCTGCGTGTCGAGGTAGTGCTGCAACAGCAGCGCGGCGGCCATCGCGTCCACATCTTCCTTGCGGCCGCGTGTCGTGCCGCCCATTTCACGCACCGCGGCCAGCGCCCGGGCCGTGGTCATCCGCTCGTCCCACATGCGCACCTCCAGGTCACCGCCCCCCCCGCCCCCCCCGCCCCCCCCCACCCGACGCTTGATATCATCGGCGAGGGCTCGCGCGGCGTGAGCCGCATCACCCTCGGCTCCAGCCTCGTTCAGCGGCAGCCCGACGATAATCCCCACGACGTGGTTTCTGGTGACCTGCTCGAGCAGCTGCGCCATCGGGAAGCGTTTTCCGGCGCGGCGCGTGAGAGTGGCGAGAGGCTGGGCGAGTGTCTGCGTCTCGTCGGAAAGGGCGAGGCCGATGCGGCGCTCGCCCCAGTCGACGGCGAGAAGACGCCCCCCCTTCACCCTTGTGACATGGTCTGGAAGAATTCCGTGTTCGTCTTCGTGCGCTTGAGCCGCTCCAGCAGGAATTCGATCGCCTCGACGGGCGGCATGTCGGACAGGAAATTGCGGAGCAGGTAGACCTTGTTCAGCTCTTCCTTGCTGAGCAGCAGCTCTTCCTTCCGCGTGCTGCTGCGTTGCACGTCGATCGCCGGGAACGTGCGCCGCTCGGCGATGCGCCGGTCGAGAATGACTTCGGAGTTACCGGTGCCCTTGAACTCCTCGAAAATCACCTCGTCCATGCGCGAGCCGGTGTCGATCAGCGCGGTCGCCAGAATGGTGAGCGAGCCGCCGCCCTCGATGTTGCGCGCGGCGCCGAAGAAGCGCTTCGGTTTCTGCAAGGCGTTCGCGTCCACACCGCCGGAGAGAATCTTGCCCGAGTGCGGCACCACGACGTTGTGGGCCCGGCCCAGGCGGGTGATCGAGTCGAGCAGAATCACGACGTCCTTGCCGTGCTCGACCAGCCGTTTCGCCTTTTCGATCACCATGTCCGCGACCTGCACGTGGCGGTCCGCCGGCTCGTCAAACGTCGACGACACCACCTCCACGTTCGGCCCTTTGACGTTCTCCTCCATATCGGTCACCTCTTCGGGCCGCTCGTCGATGAGCAGCACGATGAGATAGACCTCGGGATGATTCTCGATGATGGAGTTGGCCAGCTTCTGCATCAGGATGGTCTTGCCGGCCTTGGGCGGCGACACGATCAGGCCGCGTTGTCCCTTGCCGATCGGTGACAGGATGTCCATCACCCGCATCGACAGATCGCCGTCTTTCCGCTCGAGTTTGAGCTGCTGCTCGGGATAGCGGGGGCGCAGGTTGTCGAAGGCGACGCGATGCTTCGCCTTCTCCGGCTCTTCGCCGTTGACGACTTCGACTTTCAAGAGCGCGAGGTACCGCTCGCCCTCCTTCGGCGGCCGCACCTGGCCCATGATCGTGTCGCCGGTGCGCAGATCGAAACGCTTGATCTGGCTGGGCGAGACGTAGATGTCGTCGGGGCCGTACAGATAATTCCAGTCGGGGCTGCGGAGGAACCCGTAGCCTTCCGGCAGAATTTCAAGCACGCCCTCGCCACGGAGAACCGTGTCGGTGTCGAGCAGCGACTGCTCGATGCGGAAAATGAGATCCTGCTTGCGGAGCCCGGAGTAGTTGGTGATGTTCAGGCTCTCGGCCATCGCGTGCAGTTCCGCGACGGACTTCCTCTTTAGTTCGGCGATATCCACGTGTGCTTCAGCTCCGTTTGCGCTACGGCGGGGAAAACCCGGGGTTGGGGAGTGGTCTCGTTGATAATGGAAACTTGGAGTTATGGCGGTGTGCGAACGCTCAAGTATAGTACGGGGACGTGAGCCTCACAAGGTTTCTACTCGCGTGGCGGACCACACCTCTCCACGACCGCGAAGTTGTTGACGCACTTGTAGATCCGGCTCATGCCGGGTCCCCACCCTCCGCCGAGCTCTCCGCCGCTCTCCAGCAATGGCCAGGGACGTACTACTGGTCGAACGAGGCTGACGGGCGCCATCTCGTGCTCACGCGACCCACGCATAAAGCGCGCGAGGCGTGGACAACGCACGCGCTGCTGTTCGTGGGGGTCCTGATCACGACGACGCTATCCGGCGCCGTCGTCGCGGGTGCCCTGCCTTCAGATCCCAGGGATTGGCGGCCGGACGCCTTGCTCGGTGCCTTTCCGCTCGGTCTGTCGTTTTCGCTGCCGTTACTGGCCATCCTGCTCTGCCACGAGCTGGGACACTACCTCACGGCGCGGCGCTACCAGCTCAACGTCTCGCCACCGTTCTTTATTCCGGGACCTCCGGCGCCCTGGGCAATCGGGACGTTCGGAGCCTTCATCCGGCTGAGGACGATCGTCAACGACCGGCGGCAGTTGCTCGACGTCGGTGCCGCTGGGCCGATCGCGGGCTTCGTGGTCGCGCTGCCGATCCTGTGGATCGGATTGGCGCATAGCCACGGGATAACCGATGCGCCGATCCGCGGCATGGTGGCACCGTGGGGCCCTGGCGTGATGGCGCTCGGCGATTCAGCGATCACATGGCTCGTCCGCCGTCTTACCCAAGGCGATACCGCGACGATCATGCTGCACCCCATGGCACTCGCCGGGTGGTTCGGCATGTTCGTAACGATGCTCAATCTCCTGCCGATGGCGCAGCTCGATGGTGGCCACATCGTCTTTGCCGCCACGACCCGGTGGCATCAGCGGATCGCGCGCGCGTTGTGGGTCGTGGTCATGCTGCTGGGGTGGTTCTGGGTGGGGTGGCTGCTGTGGGGCTTCATCGTGCTCGTGGTCTCGCGCGGCCAGCTGCGCCATCCGCCCGTGCTCGATGCCTATCGCCCGCTGCCGCGATCGAGGCTGTGGCTGTTGCTGGCGAGTTTGCTGCTGTTCCTGCTGACGTTTGCGCCAGCGCCGTTTCGAAGCTAAAGCGGTTTTCGGTATTCGGTGCTCGGTATTCGCGAATACCGAGCACCGAGTACCGAAAACCGAGTACCGAAAACCGAGTACCGAGAACCGACTATTGCGTAACTCCTAGCCATTTATAATGTTGTTTCAAACCAGCCCCTGGATCGGCATGCCTGCACAACCTGCCCGATACACACCAGCTGCTGCGACCGATACGGTCGTCCATGATCTGCCCCCCATCCGCTTCGACGGACAACCCATAGACATCCGCCTTTCCCTGCGCCGCACCGAAGACGGTATCTGGCGTGGTCGCATCATGTTCGGCGCCGAGGGGACGGAACTGGAGCGCTCCAGCGCGGAGATCTTCTGCGCCGGCACGGAGCAGGATCTGTGGCAATCGGTGCGGGACCTGCGGGATCATCACCTGCGGGACCTGTACCGCTCATTGCTCTGATGTCCGATCCGCAGGCGATGGCGAAGTTGCGGCACGACCTGTCCAATCCTCTCTCGGCGATACTCGCCGAGACTCAGCTCCTGCTCCTCACGCCTGAGAAGTTCGACGAGGAGGCGCTGGCCGGGCTCAAACAGATCGAGGACCTGGCGCGCAAGATGCGTCAGCTGCTGCACAGCCTAGAGTGAGCCGGCGGCATCGCCCTCGCTATTGCCCCGCCACGGCGTGGTGGCCTCCGACCCGCCTGCGCATCGCCTTCCTTATTAGACGGTCCGCGCGCCGAATGTCGTTCCGCGTGACCCGCGTCATGGCAGTTTCGGTCAGACAGCGGTAAATCAGTCCCGGCCACGCCCGCTCTTGCGTGCGCCCATGGTACAGGCATTTTACACCCCCTTCTTCACCAGGTGGAGTCCCAGATTCTGGCTGGTCCGCGGTATCTGCTCGTAGGGATGAGCGGCTTGTTCGTGGCCTGTGCAGGCGGGCCACGAAACGTTCCCGTCACACCCGCTAACATCCCAGCCCTCAAAGCCCAGGCAGCCCAGCAACCCACCAACGCTCAAGTCCGCTTCCGTCTCGCCGCCGCGCTCGTGGCGGCGGGACGGTGTGATACCGCGGTGGTCGTCGCAAACGCGGGCCAGATGCTGGCCCCCGGCGAGGCATTGGGACCGATGGTCGTCGGCGGCTGTCAGGAAAAAGCCGGGCGCTACGATCTCGCGTTTGCGACCTACAGCGACTTCGCGGCCCGCTATCCACAGGCGCGCGGCGTCGCCGCCGTCCGCGCGCTGGCGCAGCTCGCGTTGCGCACGCAGGCGGCGCAGACCGCCAAGCTGGCATTGGCGCGCGAGTCCACGCTGACGACACTCGCCCCCGAGCCCTCCACGATCGCGGTATTGCCGATGACGATCGCAGGCGATTCGAGCTTCCAGCCGTTGTCGCGGGGACTCGCCGAGCTGGTGATGTCCGATCTGGCGATGGTGCGTAGCCTGCGGCTGCTGGAGCGCGTACAGATCGGCGCGCTGCTCGACGAGCTGAAGCTCGGACAGAGCGCGCGCGCGGATCCGGGCACGGCGGCGCGCGTCGGGCGCCTGCTGCGCGCGGAGCGGATGGTGCAGGGCGTCGCGTCGATCACACAGAACGGCCCGGTGCGCCTATCGGCGATCGTCGTGCGCGGCGACGGCAACGTGCGCCCGGGGGGCGCGCAGGCCAACGGCACGTTCAAGCAGCTGCTCGATCTCGAGAAGCAGCTCGTCTTCGGCCTCGCCACGCAGCTGGGCATTCAATTAACGGAAGCCGAGCGGCAGCGCATCTTGCGGCAGGGACCGAAGAATCTGGCGGCCTTCCTGGCCTACAGTAACGGACTCGAAGCGCTGGATCGCGGCGACTACCGTGCCGCCGCGGCCGCGTTCAGCGCGGCGGTGCGCGCCGATCCGTCGTTCCAACAGGCCCAGCAGCAGCAGCAGGCGGCCGCAGCCGCGCCCGCGGTGCAGGCATCGCCGGGCGATGTCGTGACGGTCGTCGAAGCGGTCGCACAAATGACGACGCCTACCGAGCCTGCCGTGACGGGTGCTCTGAGCCAGGCGACCGCTGAGCTGACGCCGATCATTGCCGAGCCCGGCCAGAACGGTGTCGGCAGCACCCTCAGTAATCCTACGACGGAGAGTCAGGGCATCACGAGCGTGGTGCAGGCCTCCGGCGTACTCCGCGTCATTTTCCACAAACCGTGACCCGCGCCCGTCACGTCGCGCTCGCTCTGGCCGCCGCGCTGCTGCCGGGGATTCTCGCCGCACAGGCCGCGACGACCGCGGCCCGCAGCGGCGTCTACTTCGAGTCGTACAATTTCGGCACCGGGCTCGCCTTCAGCCGCATCAGCGAGCTCACGATTCCCATCAGCGTCACGCAACGCATCGGGAACCGGCTCGTCCTCGACGTCGGAACCGCGTTTGCGCGCGCGTCAGTCACCGAGGCGGGCGGCGGGACGATCACGCATTCGGGGCTCGTCGATACCGACATTCGCGCCACGTTCGGCGTGATTCCCGGCAAGGTCGTGTTCAATCTCGTCGGCACGATTCCCACCGGCGCAACGGCAGTCCCCGACACGACGATCCCATTATTCGGCGCAACCGCGACCGATCTGCTTGGATTCATGACTCCGGGCTTCGGCTCAGGCGGCGGCGTTTCAGCAGGGTTTGCGTCGGCTTTCAAGATGGGCAGCGCGTGGGCGATCGGAACGGGTGCCAGTTATCGCTACGCCGCTAGCTACGTGCCCGTCCAGGGCGGCTCCGAGATGAGCCCGGGCGGCGAGATTCGCGCGCGGCTGGGAATCGAGGGTCCGTTCGGCGGCGGCAAGTACTTCCGCGGTGCGTTGGTCTTCACCACCACGGCCGCGAACGACCTCGGCGGCGGTGACCAAAGCACGATTGGTCATCGCGTGCTCGGCTACGCGGCGGTGAGCATGCCACTGGGCAGCTCGCATCTTTCGCTGTACGGCTGGGAAATGCGGCGCCTGCGCGCGGCGCCGGGGGCCGTCCCAGTGCCGCGCGGCAACGTGCTCGCGCTCGGCGCCAAGCTCGATCGGCCCCTCAGTCCCAAGACGACGCTGTCGCCGCTACTCGAGTTCCGTCATGAGCTGACGGACAATGGCGCGCGGATGGCCCTGCTCGGCTATCTGCTCCGCGCGGGAACCGACCTGCGATATCGGTTGAGCGACCGCGCCGCTGGCGTGGTGCAGGCGCAGCTCGCATTCGGCACGCTGCATGACGAAGGAAAGAGTGTCTCGATCGTAGGGCCGCGACTCGGCCTGTTTATAGAGTGGGCCAGGTAGTGCGTCTCGGCCGCCTGCCGTGGGTGCTGGGCTTGGCAGGGGCCTTCGCGTGCGCGGAAGGGTTCGCGCCGGGACAACGCGTCAGTCTCGCGGTCGTTCCCGTCTTCTCGCAGACGATGCCCGGCGTCCTCACGGGCGATCTCGACGCGCTCCACATCCGCATCACGCGGGTCCCATCGAGCGCCATCGTCATCGACACCACCGTCGCGGTCGACTCGAGCGGCAGCGTCGACCTGCCGCTCACCATTCCGCTGCTCTCCGATCCGGAGCAATTCGAAATCCTGCTCGAGGGCGTGCGCTCCAGCGACGCCACCGTGCTCTACCAGGGGATCGACACCGTGCAGGTGGCCGCGAATGCGGAGACACCGCCACCGGTCGAGATCCTCGTCAGCTACGTCGGGCCCTGCCAGGCGACGTCCGGCTGCCTGGTCACCGCCGGCCCGATCAGCGCGTCGCTGCCGCAAGGCGACTCGCTCCTGATGACGATCAACGTAGACTCGAGCGGCGTGCCTGTACTGGGTGTGCCGGTCGCCCTGGTCAATCTCGACACGACGCTGGTGCGCGTCCGCAGCAGCCGGTTCATTGTCGCGCGCACGGGAACGGCGGGTGGGGTGGCTCGGGTCGTCGCGCAGATCTACGGCGACGCGGACACGCTGCCCGTGACGGTCCTGCCGCAGGTGGGCGTGCCCGCGCTCGTCGTCGTCACACCCGGCTACGCCGCGCTGCGGACGACGGCGCCCAACCAGACGATCCAGTTGGCGGATACGGTCAAGGATGCGGGCGGCGCGTTGCTCAATCCTGCTCTCGCCACGTGGATCAGCCGCTCGCCGTCGATCGCGTCGGTGTCGGGCAGCGGTCTCGTCACCGGGCTCACCAAGGGAAGCGCGGTGATCGTCGCGCAGGCCGGCACCGGTGCCGACTCGGTGGTCGTCGCGGTGGGTAACCCCGCGAGCGCGCCCGGCGACATGCTCATCGCCGCGGTGACGAACGGCCGCGCCTTCGGCACGCGGCGCGTTGGGCAGACGGTCACGGTCGATGTGCGCATCGATCAGCTGGCGGTGGCGGACTCGCTCGGCAGCTACAACGCGCGCTACAGCTGGGATGCGGCGGTGCTGCGCTTCGACAGCACGTCGGCGGGGACGTACGCGGCGCCGACGGTCAACGACAGCTCCAGCATCGGCGTGCTGCGGTTCGCGGCCGTGGACGCGAACTCGAAATCGGGACCGCTCGTGCTGACGCGGCTGTGGTTCACCGCGCTGGCGACGGGCGCTGACGGTCATGCGCTGCAAATCAGCGAAGTGTCGGGCGTGTCGCCCACCTTCTTCAACTATTTCACGAGCGGCCGGTACGTCGTCGTATCGGGTGCCGCGAGAATCACCCCCTAGCTCGGCACTGCCGAGGGAGGACTAGGATCATGTTGCCACTTCGTACCATCGCCATGGCCGTCGTGCTTGTCGGCGCCGCATGCGCCGACGAGCCGACCCGGCCCGATCCCCTGCCGCCACCGCCGGAGCAGGGCGTCAATGCCTACGTCATCGTCGACAATCTCCACGCGCTGGCCGGTCAAAGCGTGAAGGTGAGCGTCATCGTGCGCTCCGCCGACGCGAATCTGAAAGTCGGCAGCTACACGGGCCGGCTGCACTTCGACCCGGCGGCGCTGCAGTACAAGGCCGAGGTCACGATCAACGACGGGCTGCGGGTCGCGAACCCGAACGGGGCGGGGGCGGGCGAGATTCGCTTCGCCGGCGCCAACGCGACCGGGTTTGCCGATCTGACGCTCTACAGCGCCACGTTCACCGTGAAGGCGGCGAGCTGGTCGCGCGACCTGTCGCTCCAGATGGAAGAGCTGTCGGCGGCGCGCTCGCTCGCGAATCTGTCGCCGCGCCTGCAGGTGCAGCGCACGGTGTTGGCTGCCGACCAAGTAAAGCCCTGACGGAATGACCGTGCGCCGAGTCTCTGGCCTTCTGTCGCTCCTGGCCCTGGTGGCTGCTCCCGCAGCGCTCCAGGCGCAGGCGCTCGTCGGGATGTATCCGGCGGGCATCGCGATCGACAGCGGCCGGCGCGCGACAGTGCCTCTCGTGATTAGCGCCGGCGGCGCGACCGTCGGGTCGTATCAGCTCGAGGTCACGTGGGACACGAACGTGGTGCGGTACATCAGTGCCGCGCCGGGCGCGTTCGGCAGTCCGGCCGTCAACGCGGTCGGCGCCGCGTCCGGCTCGCTCATTCTCGCCGCGGCGAATCCGTCGGGCGCCACCGGACTCTTCTCGATCGCCGAGCTCACCTTCGAGATGCGCACCGCCACCGGCTCCTCCCCGGTGACGGTCGTCTCGCCGGTGCTCACGGCTGCCGTGAGCTTCGCGTCCATCGCTGCGACGCCGACCGCGGGCGCGATCTGCGCGTCGAGCGGCCCGTTCGGCGACGTGAATCGCGACGGCAGCATCCTCTCGAACGACGCGCTGCTGGTGGTGACGGCGGCGGTGGGGCTGCCGATTGCGCCGTTCACCCTGGTCAACGGCGACGTCGACGCCGACGGCGATGCGGACACGCGCGACGCGCTCGGAATCCTGTCGGCGGCGGTCGGACTGCCGAGCTTCGCCCGCGTGGGCCAGCCCAACGCGTCCTGTGCCGGCGCAGCGGCGGCGACGCTCGTGCTCGCGCCGGCGAGTGCCCAGCTCGCGCCCGGGGACGTCTTGCCGGTCGCGGCTCAGGCGCGCGACGCCGGGGGCAACCCGACGTCGGCGAGCGGCCTCCTCTGGAGCTCCAACGCGCCAGGCGTCGCTGCGGTCGATTCGGCTGGACGCGTGACCGCCGTCGGAAATGGCTCTGCCACGATCACGGCCCAGGCGATCGGCCTCAGTCAAACGCTCGATGTCACGGTCCAGCCGCGTCACACTTGGTACGTCGAGCAAAGCATCGCGGCCACGAATCCAGTGCACCTCGGCTCGGCTGCGTATCCCTTCCCGACGATCCAGGAAGGGCTGGACGCCGCCGCGCCCCGCGACACGGTGCGCGTGGGCAGCTCGCCCCCGTACGGCCCGGCCATCATCAGCAAGCCCGTGGTGCTGTTGGGAGACTCGAGCGCCGCCGGAATGCCGACGATCACGAACGCCGCGGGATCGGCGATCGCGGTCGGCTCAGCCGGCCTGGTCGTGATCCGGCGGTTCCGGCTGCTCGAATCGAACGCCGGCATCGAAGCGGGCATCGTGGCGGCCAGCGATTCTCTGGAGGTCCAGTCGGTCGTCGCGAGCTCGATGCGCGGGCCGGGGTTCCGGGTTCGCAATATGCGCCGCGCCGTCCTGCTGGGAGTGAGCGGGAGCGGACTCGCGCTCGCGGGCTTCCTCGCCGAGACGACCGCCGCCGTGGTCGTAGACGGTGCGGATTTCCGCGCCGTAGCCCCCGGCCCTTACCCGGACGTCGAAGGCCCCGTCGCGATCGGTGTCGCGATGGTCGTCGGCGATTCGCTGCGGGCGAGCCGAGTCACGGTGGTCGGCGCGTCGTCCGAGCGGGCGGTTTCGCTCGGCGCGTCGTTCGTCGAGCGCGTGGACCTGTCCCAATTCAACCTGGCAGCCGCCGGTCCGATCAAGGTGGACAGCGCGCGGTATGTCTCGTTCAGCAACGGCGTGGCGAGGGACCTGCGCGACGGCATCGTGATCAGCGCTGACACGGCGCTGATGGCCAATGTCGTGTTGCGGCGGTCGAGCGATGGCGTCCGCATTCGCCAACGCAATCCCGCGGCCCGGACACCAGGATCATTGGTGCGAGTATCGAGGTCGCAGGTCGACTCGGTCGCTTTCGGAGACGGGTTCACCTTCACAGGCATAGACCGGGTCACGGTGGACTCGACGAGCGTGGAGCACATCCTCAACGGCGGGGGGGTCGTCGCCGGTGCGACGAACCGGCTCTCGCTGCGGGCCGATACGCTCCGCGATATCCTGGACCAGGCGGTCCTGACGGATTCAGTCGCAACCGTCTCGATCGTCAAGCTGAGCGTCACCGGGTCGGCTCAGCCGTCGTTCAAGCGCTTTGGCGCATCGATTTTCGCGCTCACGGTCCTGCGCGCCGATTCCGTGCGACTCGACTCGACCGGGGTGATCGACAATCTGGGCGGCGGCGTCCTCGTCGATTCGACGCGCGTGGTGCAGGGAGACGGCACGACCATCGCCCGGAACCTGGGCCTGAGCTCGGGACTCTGCGAGTTCGGATGCGAGGTCCAACCAAGCGGGGCGTTCTCCAGCGAGGGTCCGCCCGCGAAAGTTCTCTACCAGACGACGCAGGCGCCCGGTCTGGCGCTCGCGGGGATCCAGAGCGCGCAGCTCGATCGCTTTGTGCTGGATTCCAATACGTATGGCGGCATCGATGCCGACATGACGGTGCGCGCCGGTCCTACGCTCGCCCTGCAAGGCGGCCTCATCCAGGGGGGGGACTACGCGATTCGCGCGACCGGCGATCTGAATGCGCCGAGCGGATCCGTGAGCGTGGATGGGACGAAGTTCGCGAGCACGCAAGGCGGAATCACGGTGACGCACTTCACCGACTTCTCCCTGCTTCGCGCGCGTCTGGACAGTGTGCCCTACCGGCAATCCAGCGCGGCCGTGCTCGTCAGCGACGTCGCCAACGTGGCGATCCGCGATGACACCCTCGCCGCTGGCGTCGACGCAGGCGTCCGGGTCGACGGGTCGAATCTCGTCGACATCCGGCGCGTGACGATCCGCGGCTTCCGCGACAGCTGCGGCGGCGAGTGCGGCGACTTCGCGCTCAGCCTGAGCGGGATTCAGAGCGCGGCCAACGTGTACGGCGGCCGGCTCGAGCAAAACGCGATCGCCGGCGCCAATGTGTTCGGGTCGACGGGAACGATTCTGTTTGACAGCATGGTCGTGCTGGGGCACAGCGGCCGCGGCCTGCAGCTGTCGTCTCCCGCCACCGTGCGGCAAAGCGTGTTCCAGGCGAACGGCACCGGCATCAGCGTGTTCAGCGGCGCCGAAGGCTCGATGATCGTCAACAACAACTTCGTGTTGAATACCTTCTTCGCGGTGACGAACGGGACTGTGCCCGCGCTCGATGCCGCCAACAATTGGTGGAAAGATCCGCTCGGGCCATCGGGGTGCACCGCGTGCAATGTTGCTTCGCTCGGCGACGCGGTGAGCGACAACGTAATCTTCGATCCGGTCCTCCCCGCTCCGTACGGACCGGCACCTGTCCCCGCTCCGCCACGCCTTTCCCGAGGCCGGCCATGAGGCGCGTGGCCTTGACCCTCGCTGCACTCACTGCCGGCACCCGACTCCTTTCGGCGCAGACCGTGCCGGTCCGCCTCGGCGGCGGGCTGTCCTCCTTCACCAACGTGCCGTTCGACGTGCCGATCGAAATCGATTGGTCCGCCCGCGCCGATCGGTTAGGGTCGTTTACCACCAACCTCCGCTGGGATCCGGCAGTGTTGCGTCTCGATGCCATCGGCCCCGGCGCATTCAGCGCGATCACTGTCAACGCCGATTCGGCGCTGCAAGGCGTCCTCAAAATCGCTGGGGCGAATCCCAACGGCGCAACGGGACGCGTTACGGTGGGGGTCGCGCGGTTGGCGCCGCTGCAGAGCTCCAGCACGACCATTCTTGTCGACGTACGCGAGCTGGCCGCGGCCGGTCCGTCGTTCGCGAATGCCCTGGCGGATGCCGCCCCCGAGAACGGCCTCTACTGCCCGGCGCGCGGTTACTGGGGCGACCCGGATGGTGATCGCAGCGCGGGCTCGCGCGATGCGCTGCTGGCGTTGTCGGCGGCAGTGGGGCTCGACGTGTCGGCGTTCCCGGAGATCGGGTTGGCGGACGTGGATGGCAGTGCATCGATCGAAGCGCGCGACGCGCTCGTGATCCTTTCGCATGCCGTCGGCATCGACGTGAGCACGTTCCGCGTGATGCGCATCGCCGTAGGCGCGTGCGGCAGCGATGCCGTGGTGACGTACGCCGTGGCGCCCGATACCGCTACCGTCGCCGTCAACCAGAGTTTCGCGCTCCAGCTCCGCGCCACCGCCGGCGGGGCCAGCCGCGCGATGCCGGATGTCTTTTGGCGCTCGACTGATCCCTCGGTCGTCCTCGTTTTACAGGACGGCCAGGCTGTTGCCGTGGCTCCTGGCACCGCGACCATCATCGGCAAGAGCGGCCTGCGTGACAGCGCCGTCGCCACGCTCACGGTCCTCGCGCGCCGGTCGACCCACATCGTCGATGCCGCCGCGGTCGTGAACGCCATCCGCCTCGGCAACTCGCAGTACCCGTTCGCGAGTGCGGAGGAGGCGAGTCTCGCGGTCCAGGACGGCGACACCGTGTCGCTGCGTCCGGGGCGCTACCTCGAGGAGGCGGTGTTCTTCCGGAGCGTCGCGGTGCGCGGCGCGGGCGCCGGCGTGCGGATTCTGGGCCGCGGCTTGTCGTCGACCGCCCTGAGCTTCTACGGCGCCGGCGCGAACCAGGTCGCGAACGTGGCGTTCGACAGCTCCGACTCAGGGATCTGGGCGCAGCAGCCGGCCGGTGCTCCGCCGTCGAACCTGCGCATCACAAACGTCACGATGCGCGACGTCGATTACCCGATCCAGACGGATAACGTCGCCACCACCGTGCAGAACGTGGACTTCGCTCGCGGCTCGAGTGGCGTGTCCACGTTCCGCGGCGGCGTCGACAGCGTCACGGGCAGCACGTTCGCGGACTTTGACTATGCCCTGGACCTCGAGGACGCCGCGGCGTACGTCGCCGGCAACACGATCCAGCGCCCGCGCTCCGTGGGAATCTTCTCGTACGGCGCCGCCGGCGACTCGTCGTTCATTCTCACGAACGATGTGACGTGCGATTCCCTCGCATACGGCGTCGGCATCGACGCCGAAACCGCCGATCATCAGCTCGCGGGAAACACGCTGTCAGGATGCGACAGCGGCATCTTCGCAACGGTGGCGGCATTTGGGATCGCACCGCAGCTCGAGGTGCGTGGCAATACCGTCGACATGCCCGGCTCGGCGAACGGGACTGGTATCCTCGTGAACGGGTCCTTCCGCAGCGCGGTCGTGAACAACACGGTACTGGGGGGGAGCCAAAACGGGCCGGGAAGCATCAAGGTGGCGGGCGACTTCTACTCCGGCCGTCCCCCTCTCGTGCGGCTCGACTCGAACGTGGTGCAGAACGCCGCCGTGTGGGCCATCTATGTCGGCGAAGTCGATACACTGATCGCCCGAGGCAACCTCGTGGAGGATGTCGCGGGGCCGACTATCTACTTCTTCTCCGGCCAGGGCGGATTCACCGTGGGCAGCGTGTACGCCTCGCTGCGCCTGGTCGGCAACACGCTGCGGCGCATTCACACCCGAACGGGGCTCGGTATTCAAAACTTCGGCGGGACGACCGCGCTGCTCGACTCGAATGCCGTGTCCGGCGCCGACTCTGCGGCGATCCAGATCGACGGTGGCGGGCTCGTCATGACGGGCAACAACATCCAGAACAACGCCGGCTATGGCCTGTACATCCCGTTCGCCACGGGCTTCGATCATCAGGCGCACGGCAATGCCTTCAAGGCGAACGCGCTCTTCGCGATCTACACGCCGTCCGACTCGGTGGACGCGAGCGGCAACTGGTGGGGCGTGGACGGCGGAGTATCACCCGGAGGGCCCGGTGCGGATTCCGTCAGCGGCCACACCGGCGACCTGACGCCGCTGCTCGCAGCCCCGTCCGTGCCGCCACTCGCCCCGAAAGTCGTGCTCGCATCGGCAGCGACAGTGGAGGTCACGACCTCCGCCGTCACGGCGGCGATCCAGCGCACTGGGACGCGTCTTACGGTCGAGCAGCGCCGCGCGGCGGGGCGCGCCGCCATCGAGCGGTTCGCGAGCGTGCGGGCCGAGCGCGCCCGCTGGTACCGGAGCAGGCTTGACGCGATGCGGAGGGCTGCGCGATGAAGCGCACGCTCACCGCACTCGTCATGGGCCTCGGCGTCGTCGCACCGGTCGCGGCGCAGACCGGCTCCGCAATTCGCTTCCAGTTCTTCTACGATTCGGGCGACAGCGTGTACGCGGCGCTCGCCGGCGGTGAGACCAACGTCACGCTGATGGCGTTCGATCAGGCGAGTGCCGGCCTGGGGGCGTTTACGGTTCGCGTGCACTTCGATCCGACACGCGTCAGCTACGTCTCGGGCAGCGCCGCCTCCGCCTGCCCTGATTCGGCGACATTCCCGCTGAACCCGCCGATCCAGGGAGCGAACTACGTCGAGTTCTCGGCGGCGGGGTGCGCGCCGTCCGGCACGTATGGGGGAGACGCAGTGCGGTTTCGGCTACGGCTCGAAGCCGGTTCCACAAGCGGAGCCGTGCTGTACGCCGATCCGATCAGCGTCAGCCAAAGCGACGCCACGCCCCGGCCCTACGATGAGGAGGCGGCGCTGGCCGAGATCTGCCTCGGGACCACGGTCTGGGGCGATATCGACGGTGACGCGAGCGTCGGCAGCCGCGACGCCCTCATCGCGTTGGCGGGCGCGGTGGGACTTCCCACGGGCGGCTTTACTCTGACCCGCGGCGATGTGGACTCGGACGGACGCGTGACGTCGCGCGATGCGCTGTTCATGCTCTCACGCGCCGTTGAGCTGCCGACCAGCGGATCGCGCACGGGCGCGGCGATCGCGGAGCACTGCGCACCGCAGACTACGCTCCCCGACTCGCTGTATTACCAATCGGAGGGGTCGGGACGGGCGACGCCAGGAGTCAGCGGCTTGACGATTCGCGCCGCCGGCGACACCGCGTTCGTCATTACCGGCGATAGCACGTCGAACTGGTTCAACGGCACCAAGTGGCGGCCGCGCGTGTCGGCGGCCGACGGCAGCGTGCTGGTCGCATGCTACTACATCACGTCCTATTCTCAAATCTGCCGGCGCGACGCCGGCGGGACGCTCACGCCGCTCACCGCCGTTCCGTTTACCGACCATCAGTCGCCCGACTGGTCACCGGCGGGAGACTCGATCATTTACGTGCGCGGTGGCCAGATCTTCATCATGGACGCGACAGGAGGCGGGCAGACAGCAATCCCTGGAACGCCGAACTCTGTGAACAGCGTGGCATGGCAGCCTGTCGCCGGCAGCCACACGCTCGCCTACACGATCCAGGGATGTAGCGGCGAGGTGCATACGCGCAACCGCGACACGGGCGTCGATGCCATTGTGGCCGCCGGCGATTGCTCGGCCGCGCGCGGACAGCCCGACCTCGTGGACTGGAACCCCGCGGGCGACTCGCTCGCCTTCGACATGTTCATCGACAACAAAAAAGCGGTCGTCGTTGCCCCGGCGACGGCAGCCGCGCCGATCACCAAGCGCGTGAGCTCCGAGCTCATGAGTGCGAACGAGCCGTTCTGGCGCTCCGACGGCGTCGTGTTCCAGCTGGGTGGTAGCGTGTACGGGCAGATCTATTTCCGCAGGAACGACGGGACCGTGGTCCGCCTCACCCGCGCCGCGCAGGATCAGCACTTTCCTGCAACGGCCAAGCGGTAAGCAAGCGCGCATCTAGACAGGCAGCAGGCCGCGGTTCATCCTAGGGGAATCCTTCCCTAGGGGGCCGTCATGCGTCGTTTCCGTTTGATCCTGGTGGGCGGGTTGGCCGGCGTCGTGGTTGGTTGCGGCGGTGGTGGCGGCGACGGTGGTCCTCCGACCATCACATCGGTGGTCATCAACGGCGATTCGACCGTCGTGCTTGCGGGCACTCGGCAACTGACCGCCGTCGCGCTGAGTGGGAACGCGGCAGTCAGCGGCGTCACCTTCGAGTGGACTTCATCCGATACCACGCGCGCCCGAGTCTCGGGCTCGGGGCTCGTCACCGGCGTGCGACTCGGCAGCACCAACATCACCGCGCTCGCGGTCCTCAACGGCACCCCAACCTCGGTGTCGAGCCCGGCGCATGCGATCCGGACGCGCATCGGCTCAATTGTGATCGCGCCGGGCAACCGGACATTCTCCTCGCTGGGCGATGGTGCCACACTGACCGCCGAGGCCCGCGATGCGCTCGACGCGGCCGTGGCGGGCGTGGCGTTCGCGTGGGTGTCCCGCGCGCCGGCGATCGTGTCGGCGCAGGGGCGGGTGGGGAACTCGCAGCTGGCCGATATCTCCGCGCTCCAGAACGGCTCGACCCGCATCGTGGCGAGCGGCGACGGCGTCTCCGATTCCGTCACGGCGACCGTGCACCAGGTCGCGACGACGTTGGGTCTCACGCCGATCGTCTTCAATTTCGACCGCATCAACGGCAGCGACACGATCTCCGCTGTCGTGCTCGATGCACGCGGGAATCAGCTCGATGACTCGATGATCGTCTGGGCCTCGCGCAACACGGCCGTCGCGACGGTCACTGCCACCGGGGTCAGTGGGGCCAGGCTCATCAGGGCGGTCGACGAAGGGCAGACTCGCGTGGTCGCAACGTCGGGCGTGTTTGGGGATTCGGTGGATGTGTCCGTGAATCTCATCTATACCTCCGTTCAAATCGCCACGACTGGCCCCACTCCCACACCGCTCGATACGGCCCGCATCAACCAGCTCAATGGCTCGCTGCAGCTCGGCCTCATCGTGCGCGATGCGGGCAACACCATCGTGCCCAATCCAAAGGATTTCGCCTGGTCGCTCTTCAGCCCCGGCGCCATAGCGACGATTGGCTCCTCGACCGGCCTGGTAACGGGAAATGGCAATACGGGAATCGATAGCGTCGACGTCGTGGCCCGCGGCATCCACGACAAGGTTCCGCTCGTCGTGCGGCAGGTGCTGGCGTCAATCAACGTGACGCCGGCGAGCCCGGCGCCATTGAACTTCGTCGGCGATACGCAAACCTTCGCGGCCGAGCCGCGCGATTCGGGGGGTGCAGCAATCCCGGGTCAAGCGATCACCTGGTCGACGAACAACGCCGTGCTCGACATCGACGCCGCCGGGCTGGCGACCGCGCTGCAACGCTCGAGCGCCACGGGGATAACGGTGAAGGTGCGCGCCGCCACAGGAGGGATCACGGACTCCTCCCGATCCATCGTTGTCCGGCAGGTCCCCCGGTTCGCCGATCTCAATCCGAACTCGTTCGGCACGTTGACGGCGATCGGCCGTTCGGTGCAGGCGTCCTGCGTGGTGAGGGATTCGGCGAGCGATACCATCCCGAATCATCCGTGTAACTGGAGCGCCGGGACGGCCAATGTCGTGTCGTTCAGCCCGGCGACCGCAAAAACGACGACGATCACCGCGGCGGGAAACGGCAGCACCACGATCAATGCCACCGCGGCAACGAGCGTCGTCGGCGTCAACTCGGTTACCGTCGATCAGGTCGCCGCGTCGGTATCGCTCCTGCCGGTCAATTTCGGGACGCCCGACGTAGAAATGACGATCAGCCAGAGTGCGCCCTTCATCGCCGTGGTACGCGACTCGACGAACCACATCGATCCGCGCACCCGCAGCGACGTTACGTGGTCCGTCATGCCTGGCACGCATGCGAGCCTGTCGGCGAGCACGTCGGAGACGGTGACGGTGACGACGAATGCCACCACCGGCTCCGAGACGGTGCGCGCGACCATCGGGACGGTGTTCGGTGAGCGGATTGTGGCGGTAGCGGCCACCGGGGTCAGCTTCGCGGCGAGCGTGCAATCGGTTTTCACTGCGAACTGCATCGGCTGCCACTCGGGGGCCGGTGCGCCGGAAGGGATGAGCCTCGCCTCCGGTGTCTCCTACGGTTTGATCGTCAACGTGGCGGCCGGCGAAGTCCCGGCGTTAAAACGCGTCCGGCCATTCCTCCCCGATTCCTCCTATCTGGTGCACAAGATTCAGGGGACGCAAACGACGGTGGGCGGATCAGGCGTGCGTATGCCGTTCGGCTGCACATCAAACTGCTTGAGTAACACGACGATCAACACCATTCGCAACTGGATTCTACAGGGGGCGCTGAACAACTAAATACCTTCGGCCATTTACGAAATACAACGCCAACAAGAGCGTTGTTGATGCGCTGACACCGTATTTCCAGATCGCAGGCGCATCGGACGCCGAGAGTAAGCCTTCGATTGTCCCCGCAATCGCGAGCAGCGTGACGACGGCGCCGATCATGCGCGCCGCGATGCGTCCTTCCAGGACCAGGGCGTCCCTGCGAGTGCGGTCCCCCGGCGCGATCAGCGCCTTGGCCAGCCGAAACCCCGCCCCCGCCGAGATGAAGATCGCCGTCAGCTCCAGCACGCCGTGTCCCGCCACGAACGTCATGAGATAGTTGAGCGCGTGGTAGTTCTGAAACAGGCCGATCACGAGCCCGAGCATCATCCCGTTGACGAACAGCAGCCAGGCGGTCAGCAGGCCGCCCGTCAGGCCGCCGACAAACGTGCCGAACGAGACGTTGATGTTGTTCGACATGATCAAAGCGGCCCACACGGGGCGATCCTCCTTGCTGGCCTGCGCATAGCCGCGCCCTTCCACCTGATTCTCGGCCGCTTCCTCGGCGCGCGCGACCATGACCGGCGAAACGATCTCCTCCGCCAGCGCGGGCCGGTCACGGATCATCCGGTAGCCGACCGCCGCGGGAATGGCGAATAAAAGGAAAGCGAGCAGGACGTACTGCCAGGATTGCACGACGGCGGCCGGGAAGTCGCGCAGGATGTAGTGGGGCAGGGGCGTGCGCTGCTTGCCGCGAGCCCGATAGAGCGCGTTGTGGCCTGCCGTGACCACCCGCTCCAGGTAGGTGATCACCCGCGGGTCGACCTGATACGTGCGGGCGCGGGCGAGATCGGCGGCGACCTCGCGGTACTGCGCGGCGAACGCCGGAATCTCGCCCGGCTCCAGTGCGCCGACGCCGGACCGCTCCATGCGCACCGCGGTGACGCGGAACGACTCCCATCCCTGCCGCTTCTTCTCGACGAAGCGCTCGGCCGGCACGGTGATCCGACCGGCCGCGCCCGCCTGCGCGCGCGGCGCGAAGCGGCTGCGACGCTTGCGCTGCTCTTCGGCAAAGACGGTGACGAGATACCCTTGCGGGTCGGCGCTGCGGCGCGGAATGCGCGTCTCGAAGCGGCGCACCAGGTCCGCCGTCATCCGGATCTGGACGTCGGGATTGAGCTCGCTCAAACGTGCGAGAAAGCGATCCAGCAGCCGGAATTCGTCTTCGGACAGCTCAGGCGGGCCGGTCTCGATGGGGTCCGCCGGCGATTCGCTCTCGGTCGCGGCCCCAAGTACCCAGTCGGTGGGGCGATCGCGCACGACGATCGTGCCGGCCGCCAGATCCCCCGGACGCTTGTTGCTCGGGTGGAGAAACATCGTGACCAGCGCCGGCGCGAACGGGATCGGGAAGTAGCAGTCGAGCAGCCGGACCAAATTGCGAATCAGGGCCGCGGGGGGCGTGATCGACCGCCCCGTGTCCATGACCACGCGGATCCCGAGTAGCTGCTTCCCGGGCGTCCGGCCGCCGTTCAACGCCTCGAACAGCGTGAAATAGCCCCACACCCCGGAAAACATGAGCAGCACCATCACGGCGGCGAACCATCCCTGCAGCATCCCCTGCCTCGACAACACGCCGCCGACGATCACGCCCCCGCCAATCCAGAGGAGCATCAGGCCGAGGAACAGGAACAGCAAGTCCAGCAGTCCGGCCGCCATGCGGGAGCCGACACCAGCCAGCTCGAAGCGGACCTCGACGTGCTCCGGCGTCTCGACGCCGTGATGTTGGCGCAGATCGAGGTCTCGCGCGGAGGCCGCCATGTCCTCATTTTACCGCCTGTCCCCTCGCGGAGCGACCCATTAGCTCGAATCTCAGGCCCATGCAGCTCGGCGAAATCCTCGACGGCAGCTTCAACATCTACCGCCGTCACTTCGGCCTGTTCATGCGGCTGAGCCTCGCGCTGGTGTGGCTCCCGACGGCCGCCGGCATCTACATGCAGGTGCGGTTCAGCAACAGCCCGTTCGAAATGCTGAACATCCTCGAGCAGCACACCGGCACCAGCGTGTTATTCGGCCTGTTGTTGATCATCGTATGGACGACGGCGGGACTGCTGCTCAAGGCGGGGACGATTCGGATCATCTCGGACTCCTACCTCGGCCAGGAGCCGCAGCTCGGCAGCGCGCTGCGATTCGGTGTCTCCAAGATCCTGCCGCTGCTGCTGGTCACCTTCAGCAAGAACCTGTTGCTGATCCTGGTGCCGGGCGCCGGAGCGCTCGTCGTCGTCCTGCTGGTCATGGTCGGCAAGGTGGTGGGGGTCGGCGGATTGATCGGATTTGTCGGCTTCGTCGGGTTGGCGTGGTTCGTCGTGTGGGTTGCCTGTGTCTACGGCACTACCACACCCATCGTCGTCCTCGAAGACCTGACGAGCTCGTTCGATGCGTTCGGGCGTTCCTGGGAGTTGACGCGTGGCGCGCGCGGAAAGGTGTTCGGAACGGCGGTGGTCGCGTGGCTGATCTCGCAGTTGCTCCCCCAGATGGTGGTGGGGGGGATCAGCGGGGCGCTGGGCGCGGCGGGGAACGCGTCGTTGCAACCGCTCTTTGTCGTGGTGGCGTCGCTGATGGGGATCGTCCTGGCGCCGATTCTGCCGTGCGCGATCACGCTGCTCTACTACGACTTGCGCGTGCGGCGCGAGGCGTTCGATCTGCAGGTCCTCAGCGAGCAAATGGAGATCCGCTGATCGGCACCTGGCTCGCCCTGCTCCAGGCATCGAGCGCTCCACCGGCTGTCCCACCCGACTCGCTGCGGCGCGTGGTCGGCCAGGTATTCAGCCGTCCGGAATACCAGTGGATCGAGCGCCGCCGGCTCGTCTCCTGGCTGGCCCGGCAGTGGCACAACCTGGTTGAATGGCTCAATCATCTCGCCGATCGCTACCCCGTCGGCTTCAACATCGGCCTCGCCCTGGTTGTCGTCGCGTTGATCGTGCTGCTGGTGCATGTCGCATACGTGATGTGGCGCATCGTGCGGCCCGCCGCGCGGACCGGAACGGGTAAGACCGCCGCCGGCGCCGGCATCATCATGGACGCGGCGGCGCATCTCGCCCGCGCCGATGCACTCGCCCGCGCGGGCCGGTACGCGGAGGCGCTCGCACACCGCTTCCTCGCCGTCGTCCTCGAGCTCGAGCGGCTCAAGGCGCTCCGCTTCCACGCGTCGAAGACCCCGGCCGAGTACGTCGGCGAAGCCCGCCTCACCGATGCGGGGCGCGCATCCCTGGCCGGTCTGGTCGCGCAGTTGTACCGCCACCTCTTCGGGGCCGTGCCGTGCGACGCGGGAGAGTACGAGTCGTTCGGCGCCGCGGCGCAGGAGCTGGCGCGGGGGCGGCATGTCGTACCGGCTTGAAATCGGCCTCGCGCTGCTGCTCGCGGCGGCGGTTGCCATCGCGCTCTGGGCGGCGAATCGCCGGCCGACGCGAGAATCGGATTTCGACCGGCGGACGTCGACGTATCTCAGCGGGCCCAGCGGCAGCAAGGCGCTGAATGAGGTCCTCTCGCGTCTGGGCCGGCCGACGGAGCGACGGCGCACGTCGCTGCTCAACCTGGCGAGCGATCGCGCGCATCGTCCCGCCGTTCTCGTCCTGCTGAATCCCATCATCTCGCTGCAGGATGCCGAGCTGGAGCAGGTCGCGCGGTACGTGCGCGGCGGCGGCGCGGTACTCGCCACCGGTGCAGGCGGCGGCATCACGTTCTGCGCGGGGTGGCGGACTCGGTCGGCCGGGATTTCCAACGACAGCATGGCCGTGCGCTCACCCCAGCCCGGCCTGCGCCTGCCACGGACCGAACGCGTATTGACCGTCATCAGACCCGACACCGGCGGGAGCGGCCGGCTGGAATCACTCCGCAAAGGCGCCGAGCAAGACTGGCGCTTGGGGATCTGCAACACGCTGCTGCCGTTCGCGGCCGATACGGTCGTCGCCGCGCTGAACAACCGTCCCGCGATTCTGCGCCTGCGCTACCGCGGCGGCGGAACGATCACGCTCGTCGCCGATCCCGGCTGGTTCACGAACCAGGTCTGGCGCGACAGCGACGTTCCCATCGTCGCGCTGCCGCTGCTCACGCCGCGTCGCGAGCGTCCCGGACGGGTGGCGTGGGATGAATACCATCAGGGATTCGGATTCGGGCACCAGACGTCGTTTGCAGACCGCACGTGGAGCTGGCTGCGCAGCTCACCCGCCGGGTGGGCGATCCTCCAGTTGATTGCCGTGGCCCTCGTCTGGTTGGCAATGACCGCCGTGCGGTTCGGGCCCGCGCGTTCCGTGATCGAACGGCGGCGTCGCTCGCCGCTCGAGCACCTGGAGGCCTTGGGGGCGGGACTCGAGAGCGCCGCCGATGCGGATACCGCCGTCCGGCGGCTGGCGCTGGGACTGCGGCGGCGCCTGAGCCGCACCGGTCATCTGGCCGACGGCAACGTGGTGCCATGGGTCGAGGGACTCGAGCTGGCAATGCGCGGCCCCGAGGGCCGCGCCGCCGTGCGTCGTTTACATCAGCTGCTCACCGTACGCGATCGCGACGACCGCGCTGGTCGCGTGCTTCATGCCGCTCAAGCCGTGGAGGACGTGTGGGAGGAACTACGCCCGCGCACGACGCGCAGCGCATCGTAGAGGCCCTGCGCCGCGTGGTGCTGGGACAGGAAGCCGCCACCCGCGAGGTGCTCGTGTGCCTGCTCGCGCGCGGCCACATCCTGCTCGAAGGGGTCCCCGGGACGGCGAAGACATTGCTCGTCCGCACTCTCGGCCTCGCGCTCGACGTGCGCTTTGTGCGGATTCAGTTCACGCCCGACCTCATGCCGGCCGACATCACCGGCATCACGCTCCTTACCGGCATGCAGCAGTTCACCTTCCGGCCGGGACCCGTCTTTGCCGACCTCGTGCTCGCCGACGAGATCAATCGCGCGCCCGCCAAGACTCAGGCGGCGTTGCTCGAGGCGATGCAGGAGCGCACCGTCACGGTCGACGGCCAGAGTCATCCCCTGTCCGCGACGTTCACCGTGTTCGCGACGCAGAATCCGATCGAGTTCGAGGGCACTTATCCGCTGCCCGAAGCCGAGCTCGACCGCTTCATGGCGAAGGTGCAGGTCGGCTATCCGTCCGCCGCCGTGGAGCAGGGAATCCTCACGCGCTACGTCGAAGGCTTCGAAGCCGACCGCACCGGCACCTATGGCGTGACGCCCGTGGTCAATGCCGAGGGGCTGGAGCAGCTGCGCCAGGCGGTGGACGCGGTGCGGGTCGAGCCGCGCATTACCGGCTACATCACCGCGATCGTGCGGGCGACGCGCGAGGCCGCGTCGCTCACGCTGGGCGCGAGCCCGCGCGCCGGCGTGGCGCTGTTCAAGGCCGCGCGCGCCGCCGCGCTGCTGGACGGCCGCGACTACGTCATTCCTGACGACGTCAAGCTGCTCGCGCCCGCGGTCCTGCGGCACCGCGTCAACGTCGCGCCGGAGCTCGAGCTCGAGGGTGTCACCGCCGATCAGGCGCTCAAAGCGATTCTCGACCGCACGGAGGCGCCGACCGCTTGAACCTGCTGCCGGTGCTCGCGGTCGGCGCCGTCATCGCCGCCTTCCTCGGGCTGTGGCTCGTGCTCGGCACCGTGGCCGGCATTCTCTGGACGCCGCGCGCCCTGCTGATCGCCGGGCTGCTGTCGCTGTTCGGCGTCGCCCAATTCTGGACGTCGTGGGGCCTCGATGTCATGCTCGTCGCCGACATCGCCCTGGTCGTCCTGATTTGGCTCGATGCGACGCTGGCGCAAACGGTCGTCGTCGCCCGCGAGCCGCTGCCCGCGTTGTCCGTCGGGCACACCGGCGAGGTCACCTATCGCTGGACCAACCCGTCACGCCGCCGCGCGCGGTTGCGCGTGCGGGAGGTGCGCCCCGACATCCTCGGCGGGTCGCAGCCACCCAGGCCCGTGCGCATTCCCCCCCGCGCGGCGACCCGCGAGGTGGTGCCGGTCGTTCCCTTGCGGCGGGGGCGCGAGGCCGCCGGCACCGGCGGCTTCGTGCTCGATAGTCTGGGTCCCCTGGGTCTGGGGCGGCATCGCTTTCGCCTGCCGCTGCCGTGGGACGTGGTCGTCTATCCACCGCTCGTATCGGTGCGGCTGCGGGCGTCGGTCGCAGAAGCGCTGCGGCGCCGCGACGTCGGCACGAAGCCGATTCGTCAGCTGGGAGAAGGACGGTTGTTCGAGTCGCTGCGCGAATGGGTGCCGGGCGACGACCTGCGTCACATTGACTGGAAGGCGACGGCACGCCGCGCGAAGGTGATCACGCGCCAGTACGAAGCCGAGCGGCGCCAACAGGTGCTGCTGGTGCTCGATACGGGAAGGCTGATGACCGCCGACGTGGCGGCCGGCGTGGCACGGCTCGATTTCGCGGTCCAGGCGGCGCTGGAGCTGGCCTATGCCGCGGCGCAGCACGACGACAACGTCGGCATCATGACGTTCGCCGACGGCGTCCAGCATTTCGTCGCGCCGGAGCGGGGACGCAGCGGCGTGCGGCGCGTGCTCGATGTGCTGGCGGAGGTGCAACCCAAACTCGTCGAGCCCGATTATCCGGGGGCGTTCCGGTATCTCGCCGCGCGCAACCGCAAGCGCGCGCTGACGGTGCTGTTCACCGATGTCATCGATCGCTTTGCCTCGGATGCGCTCGTGGCGAACGTCGCGACGTTACGCCCGCGTCACCTGCCGCTCGCTGTCACGCTGCGCAATCCCGAGCTCGACGCCGCGGCGACACAGCGGCCCGCCACAGCGCGCGATGCCTTTCGCAAGGCCGCGGCCGAGGAGCTGCTGCATGCGCGCGAGGAAGCGCTGGGACACATGCGGCGCGCGGGCGTGCTGGTGATCGACGTCACACCGGAGCGCGCGGCGCAGGCGGTGGTCGCGAAATATCTCGACCTGAAGCGCCGGGGCACGCTGTAAGTCACTGTCTGGCCCGACCATCCCGCGTATAGTATGTTCGACCCTCAAGTCACGGATTGGACCGGATGCGCAGGTTAGACCGAGCCATACTTGTGGTCACGCTCGCAGCGGCGCTCGCCGCCGTTACCTGCGCGTTTCCCACCGACAAAAGCAACGATCTCTTCGTCACGGTCCAAACGGACTCCGGCAGGCAGGTCGTGTTGGCAGGGCAGAAGCTGCTGGCGCATGCCTACCTGTGGCAACGCGCCGGCAGCGACTCGGCCGAAGTCAAGAACGTGGTGTTCCGATGGACGACCGACAACGACTCGCTCGCGATCGTCAAGGATCAGGGATTCGGCGGCGCAGAGGTTACCGGAATCGCGTCGGGGACCGTCACCGTCAGCGCGCGCGCCGTGGCATTCGAGAAATCCCAGACGGCCTACGTGCCGCTGCGCGTCTCCAGGCCGTTGGAAATCGACAGTGTCCGGCCCAGCCTGGTGCGCTTTGGCGACACCATCACGGTCTATGGCGTCGGCGTCGATTCGATTTTCATCGCGTTTCTCGATAACACGACCCAGTTCGACTATCCGCTGCCCGGGTTGATTGCCACGCGCACCCGCGACTCCACCGGCTTCTCGACGGCAACCTTCTGGGTGACACCGGTGGCGCACTCCGCGCCTGTGTCGTTCATCGGTCCGGGTGTGTTCGGCAACGCGCCCGACACAACCCACGTTGTGCCAGTCGATGTGCTGGAGCCGAACGAAACGACGCCACGGCCAATCAACCTCGAAGCGCCGCCCCTCATCGCTGCTCTTCCCGCGCTAAGATTCTTCAATCCGGCGCTCGCGTTCGAGCCCCTGAAGCGCGACGAGGTCGGTGTCGATTGGTATCGATTCTCACAGACGACACCCCGCGACCTCACGCTCATTCTGACCGCCCCGGATGTCCTCGGGACGTTTTCGACGTTTCTCTCTGACTCGCTGGTTTTCGTTTCGGGGAGTGGCTATTTCCTTGGTGATAGTGCCTGGACGCTCGGTCCCGGCTCACACGCCTGCAAAGGACAACCGTTTGAGCCCGTCGAGACACAACCCGAATCGACTGTCGTCGCGCTCAGGGGGATGCCGGCGGGACGTTTGCACGCGCTGTCGATCTACTCCCAACCGGGGCGGTACGGTCTTGCCGTCTTCGAGGGGTACATCACCACCGACCCGGGGGTCGGCCGCGATGCGCACGAGGAAGACGATTTTTGCGACGCCGCCGATGCCCGGGGATTGGCGGTCACACTGCCGGGGTCGTTCCGTGACACACTCACCATCGACAACGCCCACGACATCGACTGGATTCGCTTTCGCGTGACGGGTGTTGCCGGGCAGATCGTCACCGCGAAAATCGCGGCCCTGCCGGGCGCAACGGCCTCGTCCAGCGACGTAGACCTCTATGTGCTGACCGTCCCAGGTGGCGGAGCGAGCAGCACGCTCGACCAGAAGGCCGCCTCCACCGACACAGGCTCGACGGAATCGATCACAGTGTTGCTAGGGCAGGGCGAGTATTACCTCGTCGCGGTCGACTATCTCGGCGCACCCGTCGCGTACGACCTCTGCATCAACACGAGCGGCTGCTCCGGCTTCCCCGTTGCGCCGGCCAGCTCGCCCAAGAAGTCGTCGCTCCGCGCGTCTCCCGCGATGAGGCCGCGGGCGGAGCCATGACCGGAGCCGCGGGTTCGATGATGGAATGCCTCAAATGCCACACGCCGCTGCCGGACGGCAGCAAGTTCTGCTACGCCTGCGGCGCGGATGTGACGGGAGGCGGCACGCTCGGCGCGGCCACAACCGGCACCGAAGCGCTGATGCTGCGGCTGCAGCGCCTGGTCGAAGGGAAATACAAGGTCGAGCGCATGCTCGGCAAGGGCGGCATGGGCGCCGTTTTTCTGGCGCATGACCTGACGCTCGAGCGCGAAGTCGCGATCAAGGTGCTGCCGCCCGACATCTCGATGGACGAGCACATCGTCAAGCGTTTCCAGCAGGAAGCGAAGACCTCGGCGAAGCTCGATCACACGAACATCATCCCGATTTACCGCGTCGAGAGCGAGGGCGGGCTCAACTACTTCGTCATGAAATACATCGCGGGCACGTCGCTCGAGGACGTGCTCGATCAGAAGCAGCCCCCCCCGCTCACCATCGATTACATCCAGCGCGTGTTATGGGAAGCGGCCTGCGCCCTCGGCCATGCCCATCAACGCGGCGTCGTGCACCGCGACGTGAAGCCCGCCAACATCATGTTCGACCACGACGGCCGCGTGATGCTGACCGACTTCGGCATCTCCAAGGCGCTGCAGGCAGCGACGGGCTTCACCGGCACGGGGATGATCATCGGGACGCCGCACTACATGGCGCCCGAGCAGGCCAAGGGCGCCACCGTGGACGGCCGCGCCGACCAGTACTCGCTCGGCGTCGTCGCGTATCGCATGATGACCGCCGAGCTGCCGTATAGCGGCGATTCGGTCCACACAATCCTCTATAAGCACATCTTCGAGGAGATCCCGAGCGCGCGCGCCAAGCGCGGCGATGCGCCCGAGTTCCTCACTCGAGCCATCTCCCGCGCGCTTTCCAAGGAGCCGGCCCAGCGCTTCGACACGATGGAAGACTTCGCCACCGCCGTGTGGCCCGAACAGCCGGTGACTGCCCCCAAGGCTGGAGCGAGCAAGAGCCAGCGGCGGCCGCCGCCGCGGCCGCAGCGCACCGCTGCGGCCGATGCGCCGACCGAAGTAACGGCGGCTCCGACGACGCCGATCCCGCGCGCGGGGATGACGATCCCCACGGCAAAGAAGAAGCGGTCGGGTGTCGGCATTCTGGTGGGCGCGCTCGTGGTCGCCGCGGCCGGCGTCGGCGGCTATCTGACACTGGGCAGAAAGAGTGAGGCTCCACCGGCACCTCCACCGGCTGCCGTGGTACCGGCGGAACCGCCTCGCGTTGCGGCGCAACCGCCGCCGCCACCTCCCTCGAGGCGAGGCGCCGCTCCTCCGGCCGCGGCCGAGCAGGGGTTTATCACGGTGAATTCGATCCCGCCGGGTGAGGTGTTCATCGACGGCCGCGATGTCGGGCCGACGCCGGTCGTCGAGTTTACGGTGAGCCCGGGGCGTCACTCGATTCGCGTGGAGCGCGCCGGTTACAAGACACGCAGCGAGACCGTCGATGTTCCCCCCAACGGGCCGGTCCGCAAAAACTGGGTGCTCGATCCGGAAGGATGATCTGATGCGCGTCCGCCTGCTGCTCGTCCTCGCGTTGGCCTTCGCGCCGGCTCTCGGCGCGGCTCAGACGGTTCAGAACGCCACGCTACGTCGGGCGCAGCAAGCATTGAACAATCTCGATTTTCGCCAGGCCTTGAGCGCGGGGCAGGCGGCGCTGCGCGAGCGACTCACCGGTTACGAGCGGGCGCGGGCATACGAGCTGCTCGGCTTCACCTACAGCGGCATGGATTCGATTCTGCGTGCGGTCGACGCGTTCAAGCAGGTGATCCTGCTCGAGCCCGAGCGCGACCTCGATCCGACCCGCACGTCACCGAAGGCGCTGAGCGCGTTTCAGGTCGCCCTCACGCAGGTGCTGGTCATCCGGCAACTGCACGTCGACAGCGTCTCGTTCGTGGGTGGGCAAGGCGTGGTCGCGGTGCGCTACACCGTGACGCAGCCCGCCCGTGTCGTCACGCGTGTCCTGGGCCCGCAGACCTCGCTCCGGATCGATTCGACCGTGGCGAGCGGGCAGGTGAACATTCGCTGGCCCGCGCGGCTGGCGAGCGGCGATCCGGTCGCGGCCGGCGACTACAACATCGTCGTGGAAGCGACGGTGGGACAGAACAACTTCTCGACGTCGCAGGCGATCCGCGTCACCCATGGCGCGGTCGATACCCTGCCGCACCTCACCAGCCTGCCGGGCTACACTTATCTGCCGGAGACGGAGGTGCCGCCCAAGAGCTGGAAGCCCATGGGGCTGGCGCTCGTCTACACCGGTATTGCACTGGCAGGAACGTCCGCCTTTTCCAGCGGCGATCTCGGCAAGACGTCGTTGCGGGAAGGAAGCATGATCGGTGGCGGCGTCATCCTCGCGGGATTCATTATGACGCTGCGCAAGCCGGCGCCGCAGGCGGCCCGCGGCAACGTTCTCTACAACCAACTGCTGCGCGAGCAGATTTCCCGCCGCAACACCGAGATCGCCCAGGAAAACACGCGCCGCCGCCAGCAGGTCGCGCTCAGCGTGGTGCCGCTGCCGCGGGCCGGGGGTGGGCGATGAGCGAGAAACGTTGGACGGTTGGACGGTTGGACGGTTGGACGGTCGCATTAACTCTAGTTCTTTCCAACATTCCAACATTCCAACTTTCCGCCCAGCATTTCTCCGTCGGCCCTCAGATCGCGTTCGGGGATTATCGCGAGGTGTCCTCCGACCTGCATTACCGCGGCTCCGGCATCGCCGGCAGCGCCACAGTCCAGTGGAAGAAGTTCTCAGCCGACGTCGTGCTCTCGAAGCTGAAGTACAAGCCCAGCAAAGACGGAACCGCCACCAAAGAGTTCGACGCGTCGGAAGTGGACGTGCGGCTGCGGTACTACATCACCGGCCCGGTGAGCGGTGAGCTCGGCTTCATGAACCGCACGGCGGATCCGGAGTTCGAAGCGCAATCGGTCGGGGCCGTGACGGCCGGCGCGCAGATGGCGTACCTGTTGGGGCCTGGCGTCCGCATGGCGTTGAGCGGCGGGCTGATGTTCGGCTCGAAATACTCGGGCGGGGGATCGACGTCAGCGCTCGGCGCGCTGCATCTCGGCCTCGGGCTCACGGTGGAGGCCCTGCGCGGCCGCGTGCGCGTGACGGGGGACTATGGATTCCAGCGCTTCTCGCGGACGACGAACGATGGGAGTGGCGATACCGCCGCGCCGATTCAACAGTCGCTGGGACGGATCGGGTTTGCTCTCGTCTTCTGAGTGCGCCAGCCGCGATTCGAACGCGGGACCTTCGGCTGCGGAGGCCAGGACGGCCAGCGATCACCAACGCTGGCCGTTGTTGTTTCTACCACCAAGCGCGTAGTCACACTCGCCAGTACCCGTCAAAAACGTCCCCGTTGTTACCGCCATTGTTACCACGTCATAGGATGGGATGCACCCAAGTAGTTAGATTTTAGATGCGAAGGAGGGCCCACCATGACACTCGACGCCCGCCGCAAATTGTCGCACCACGGGACCGTGCTGGTCGACGGCAAGTTGTTCGCCCGATGTGCGCTGAGGAATGCGGAGCCCGCGCGCGACTATGGTGCAACCCTGTCGCTGAAAATCTGGCCGGTCCTTGAGGGCCAAGGCGAGCCCGGTTGGTACGAGCAGTACGAGCGCGTGCGCGCGGCTATCTACGCACACGTGTTGAGCCAGAACTAGGGGGTTACTTGAGACCGATTCGTTGCGCGCACGGCGCGCTGTTCGCTTGCGCTCTTTGCTTGGGCACTCAGCGGTCGCACGATCCTTACCACAACCCGGACATACACATTCTCACGCCCGGCGAGCAGGCCGGTCCGCTTGTCACGGTCGCCATGCCGGGTGCTGCCGGGAGTACGTCGACCGTCGTACGACCGGGAACCGGCGAGGCTGTATGGACGGGGTTCGCACCCACCGTCACGATCAGCCGTGCGAGCTAGGCTCATGGACCGGAACAAGCGACAGAAGGCTTCGGATGTGTTCAATCAAGGCGAATCAATCATGGGGCCGAAGGTTCCACTTAAGGAAGCATTCCCCACAATTGACAAGCTACGTGTGGAAGTAACCGAGTCTGGACGCGGTGTGTCGCCGATGTTTCGTGGCGAACCGGCTGTTTACGATCATGTGGCCAGTACATCAATTGCAGCAACTCACTCTGTTATAACGGCGGTTCTGACATCGGACGCATTGTTCACGGCATGGTGACGACCAAGGAAACCGAAAAGGAGATACCGTACATCGGCTGCCAGGGCTACAAGGGCTCTCCGAAGGGTCGAAAGAACTACGGGCCCTGTGGTAATTCCTTCAAGGTCAAGATCACGATTACGTACAAACCGTGAGCGCGCCGCCCGCGAAGTGTTCGAACTGTGGCGGCGCGGTCGCAATCCGTGAAAAGACATTTGGCCGTGTGTACTCCTGTAGTGCCTGTGGGTCAGTGTTCGCTGTCCAGCCGAGCCAACAACCGGAAGGCGATACGGCGACGAGCACCCCGACCGATTCCTTTCTCGCCATGCTCGTCTCAATGCCCGAGCAGCACGCCCACAGGCTCCTTATGGGCCTCGCGCGTGAGGAGTTAGTCGAACTGCGGCGGGACATGGGTGTGGTGCTGGACGCGCCAGCATCGACACCGGAGCACCGCATCTTCCACCAGCGGCTCGAACTCCTGTGTGCAACCGTTGACCAGCTTCTGAATCAGAAAAGCGAACGGAGAGAGACGGCGAAGGACGTCACGCGGTGGCACCCCGGCAAAATCGCAATGCTCTGGGGAGCGCTTGTGGTCGGGTTTCTAGTCGCAAACGCGATCGCTACCAATGGCGACGAGGGGGTGGGGCTAATCGCGTGGCTCTTGTGGGTTGGTGCGGCTGTGTGGGTCTTTGTCTCAACGTGGCGCTGGTTTGGTGGCCGCGAGTAGGTGACGGTGTTGTTCGTTGGCTGGCACGTTCTCCAAATCGTTTCTGCGATCCTCCCCATGAAACCGCGACAACTAAGGCGCTGCTTGCCCCAGTGGGGCGCATAGGTAACTTCGGTTCACGTTCTCTCCCCACTTCGGCGGTGATTCATGGTTGATGCTCAGCAGGTCAGACGATGGCTTGAGCGTGAGGGGATATCCGTCGATGTCGTGGAGGACTCCAAAACGCGATGGCACTTCGCCGTCAACTACCCGGGGAAGGACGGGCTCCTAACTCACATTCTTTGTCCCGCTGACCGCGACCACTTAGTCAGGATTATTCGCGCCGTAGAAGTCAGCGACGAGCACCGGCGAGTGATCGGAGCACTCAGCCCACAAGAGTTTAGAGTCTTTCGATTCAATCTTGTGCGCGACCTACTGCTGCATGGTGAGGTTGAGTTTGTCATTGACGCCGATGAGGAGGCGCGAAGGATCACGAGGATACTCGTGGTCAGAGTGTTGCGGGAGGAGGGTTTATCACCCGAGGCACTTTTTACAGCGCTGCGCGTCGTGCACGATGCCATGATTCTGATTATTCTTCATGTCCGCATGACTGCCAACGAATCACTATGAACTCGACTGCTTTTCGCCCCAGGGGCAATCTAGCGCTGTCCGAGAAGTGGGACGTGGAGGCCTCCAAGCCAGCGAAGCGCTTTGTTTGGTATGTGGTTGACGCGGGATTTCTCGCGCAGGCTAATCTCGGCAGGCACGTAAGCCGTGCTCCGTTCAACAAGGTGTGGCTCTACAGTGCGGATGCCGGGACAATTCGAGACGCGGTAACCGTGCGGGCGACAGCGACAGCGAGGTTGGTGAACGCGCTTACTAAGCGCACCGCCGAGCCTGTAGGCGCGGAATGGTGGTCGGAAGCACGGATTCAAGCGCTGCGCGGGCTTCGAGGCGAGGCAAAACGGCTTTTCGGAGTAGCAACTACGATGAGCGCCGACCTCCGGTGCGATATCGACCGCGAGCCCAACGTTTTCGCCGTGGTGACAATCAGCACGCCCGTAATCGCGCTGGAAGCGTTCCTTGATGGAGAGGACGCTTTGGTCAACTACTTCGTTACCGCCTTCCCCGCAGTCGAGGACGATTTCGTTTTGGTGTGTCATAGAGCGCAGTAGATGCCGCTCGACCCGGAAGCACTGCTCACAATTGCCGTTGACCTCGTGACGGCCCGACCCGGTGGCGCTTCGGAGCAAAGCTGCTGGCGCACCGCGATGAATCGAAGCTATTACGCCTGCCTGCTCTTGTTGATCAAGCGCATCGACCAAGTGAACGGCGCTGGCACAGTGCCTCCGTATAACACGCACCACTGGGTGCGGTCCACTTTGCACGACAGCAAACGGGCTCACCTGATGAACATCAAGCAGAAGCTCTGCACCCTTCGCCTTCAGCGCGAGCAAGCGGATTACGTAATCAACCGCCCAGACTTTCTGCGTGGGGACATGGAAGAGGTTCTAGGTCGCGCGCAGCGGCTTTTTGCCGAGGTTCGAGACCGGGTCCCAGACGCGCTGCTGCGGGGCCTTCCAGTGAAGTGAGGTTTGTCAATCCGGCTACTGGTTAGGCGACAAGCAGGGTAGGTTTTATTTAGCGTACAACCGGCTGGTCGCTGTTCAACGAGCAGTCGTTCCTAAGACGCCACTTCGGCGCGGGAACGGCTGCTCTTCTATTTTACGGCGAATGAAGTCCCTTTGGAGCAGAGGATTCGTTGGGAGGTTTGGATTGGGGATAGGGGCGGGAACGCGGGTGATCTGTTTGCGCGAGTTAACCCGGCGAGCCAATAAGGCCGCCTTGTTACGAAATCTGTTACAGAGGAGAAATCGACCGTGTACCTCAATGCGCCAGCCGCGATTCGAACGCGGGACCGTCGGCTCCGGAGGCGGCACCGGCCAGCGACCACCGATGCCGGCCGTTGTTGTTTGAGGCACTTACAGGTGTCGCGCGTCGGCCGGCGCCAGCCAGCGACGGCGCCGTTGTTACCACCGTTGCTACCACGGGTTGCTTCTCGGTCTCTTGGCCGAAGTAGCGAACGCGCTCTACCTGCCAGGCCCCTCCACCCGCCCGGCCGCGCAGAGCGAAGGTATTAGGCCGTCCCGCCCACCTTGCGAGCCACGCTCTGGGACGCATATTGAAACACAACCCAGATGCTACGAACTGCGAGGCGCGATGTCGTGCGGATCCCCCACGCCTCGAGGGGAGCCGGAGGAAGTCCGATGTTGCGGGTTGCCCGCCTAGCGCTGTGCCTCTCAGAATTCGCAGTCACGAGTGTCGACTTGGCAGCGCAACGGGAACCGCAAGGTGGCGCCGCCTGGCTCGCCGTTGGGGTAGGGAAGCTTTGGCGGTTTGGTGACGGGGTCGTTTTTCGCGCCGACACCGCGACCAAACGTCCTGATCGGGACGCATTGGTCGCGTTTGGTGACAAGGCTAGCTACACCGCCGAGTTCGGGATTCCGGTTGGAGGAAAGGGTTTTGCAATCGTCATACGCGGAGAGTCGATCGGCAAGCGAACACTCGTTGACTCGACTGGTCAACAAGTGGGAACCATTAGCGCCTTTGATGTCAGCGTCGGCGGTGCCTTCGGCTATTTCTACGAGGCCTATCCAGTCTATCCAGTGCTCAACATATACCTTGGCGCCGCGCATGCACAATACAAGCCGACGTCGACAGTTCAGTTTCCTCACGACGACAAGACGGACTTCTACGAAGTAGGAGAGCTTGGGCTGGGAATAAAGATTATCCCGCCAGTGCGGGCGGAGATTACGGGCGCGCTTGGTGCTAGCGGTGTCGGCATTGCCTATTGGGCTGCATATCTGAGGGGGGTCGTGAGAATCCCCATCTGGGGTTCTTAAGGAAATCGGCGGTCTTTCTGCAGCAAGCGGGACCACCTGGGCGCTGCAACGCGATCGCTTTGGGTTGGACGCGGGGTACCCATGATGAACTCGTCAGCCCTGTCGCGAACGTCATCTCGTACCGCTTGAACAATGAACTCACGTGCGGCAGCTGTTTCGCTTGTTGCAGTAGCAGGCGCGCTAAGGCCAGCTCATGTTCGGGCCCAGGGCGATTCGCTTAGCGAGGTTGCTCGACGTGCCGCGGCCGCTACCGTCGTGCTAGTGATGCTCGACAAGGGGGGGGACGCGCTCGGGTACGGAAGCGGATTCGTTGTATCAAACAGCGGCGACGTCATGACAAACTTGCATGTAATCGTCGAGGGGGCCCGGCTCAAAGTCATTACGTCTGACTCCGCGGAGTTTGACGTCGTTAAGGTTCTGGCTTCTGGCGAGGGCCGGATCGACCTTGCGATTGTGTCAACTAACCTATCGGCCGGCCGGGTGAAGCCATTAGCCCTCGCTCATTCTGTTCCCAAGGTCGGCGACTGGGTTGCTGCGGTCGGCGCCCCTCTCGAACCCGGTCTTCATGGCACTATCACGCCAGGACAGTTCTCTGGGGTCCGGGACTCGCCGCCCTTCGGCCGGGTCTTGCAAATAAGCTCCATCACTTACCCAGGATCTAGCGGAGGCCCCGTTGTCAGCTCGAGCGGACGCGTAGTTGGCATCGTTGTGGGCGGATCTCCCACGGCCCCTGGCATCACGTACGCTGTACCAGCCTACTTCGCAGACAGCTTAGTCTCCATCAACAAGGAGCTGGCGGCTTGGCAAGCCGAAGTCTGGCTAAGACGGGCACGCATTGCCGACAGCCTTGTGGAGGCAGGCAGCCGTGCGGGCGGGTGTCGCAAGAGCTTGCCCTACCTGGCAGCAGCTGCGGACTCTGATCCATACCTATATAGAACTTGGTGGATGCTTGCCACGTGCTACGAGGACGAGGCCCAATATGAGGATGGTATAGATGCTATCACGAAAGCTTTGGTTCTGGTGAGCGAACGCACCACGCGTGCGTATTATCTTGGCATTCTAGCGCGACTTTACGTAGAATCTTCGCGCTATGAAGAAGCCATCGCGGCTTATAGGGACGCGATTCTGACCGAGCCGGACGAAGTGACGTGCTCCTACTCTGACTTCCGGTGTCCAAGCGTCGCCCGTGAGAAAGACACTCTATACACCCAACTTGCGGACGTATACATCCATCTTGAGCGGTACCAGCATGCTTTAGAGGCCCTTCGGAGTCTTGTACAATACGACGAGACGCATGGCCCGTTCGGGATTGGGTCTGAACCACAGCCGAGTCCTAAGACGTACGTGAAGATTGCCGAGATTTTCCGCAGGTTAGGCGTTCCCGATTCAGTGAGGGCTTGGGTACGACGCTGCAAAGACACCGCACACCGTCAGCATATCGACCCTGAGGCACAGTGTCGACTTCCCAGCTGAGGGTGGCAGGAAGCACTTCTGCACTAGAGTCTCGATCGCTGCTGTTACTCCGGCACAGACGCCGTGCTCGGCAGCGAGGATTCCTCCTTCGACGCGCAGCACGTCACAGCAGTGCTCTGCCAGGCACTCGCTGCTCCGGACCCCGAGATACCGCGACCTTGTCCATCTCCTCGGTGAAGGGGGATCCGACCAGTTTCGGGGTTTGTTGGACGAAGCGAGCGAGTTATGAGATGCGTGCCTCGCCAAGATCGGGCAAAGCTGACCACACTGGTGCACCGCACTGACCAGCAAAGCATTTACGGCAACCACGCCGTGGGCCGGAGGCTATTTCAAGACGCTCTTGATCAGCCGGTGCGTAATCTCGGTCCTGCTGTCCCCGACATCCCAGAGGTCACGATGCGGTTGGTTCTCACTTCTTCCTTTTCCGGCCATGGATGTCCCAAGTGGTAGCGGTGAGGCGTACTTACCGTCCAGTGCATTTCCAGCTACGTCACCCTTGTCCTGCCGAGACACCCAGGCGCCGCGCCGCTTCAACAGGCGCTGGGACGAATCGGATTTGCTCTCGTCTTCTGAAATGCGCCAGCCGCGATTCGAACGCGGGACCTTCGGCTCCGGAGGCCGACGCTCTATCCAGCTGAGCTACTGGCGCGTGCTCAAGAATGTCCAATGATCAATGTCGAATGATCAATGATCATTGGTCACTGGACATTGATCATTGATCATTCTTTAGCGAGTCGGGGCGAGAGGATTTGAACCTCCGACCTCCTGGTCCCGAACCAGGCGCGCTAACCGGACTGCGCTACGCCCCGTCTTTCAGGTATTGCATGCGCCCAGGAGGACTTGAACCCCCAACCTCTTGATCCGTAGTCAAGCGCTCTATCCAGTTGAGCTATGGGCGCCTACTGCTGGTCAACAGCAATTCGGCTTCGGTCAACGGACGCACAGCGGTTAACAGGTTGCACGAAACAGGATTGTCCTCAGAACTCAGGACTACAACCCGCGGTGCGTCGGTAGACCCGCTCCCGTTTCCAGTTGACCAGCCTTAAGTGGGCGGTACAAGACTCGAACTTGTGACCTCCACGATGTCAACGTGGCGCTCTAACCAACTGAGCTAACCGCCCGTTTCAAACGCGGAACGCGGAAGGGGTAACGCGGAACAGGGAATCTTGTGGCGCCTGTTCCGCATTC
>DASPXJ010000055.1:0-4057 GCA_035637355.1 Gemmatimonadales bacterium | reverse complement strand
GGACTGGGCGTTGGTCGTGGGCTGGGTCAGGCGGGCCGACGGGGGCCACGCGACCGAGCCCGGAGACCGGGGGAAGACTACGTGTGCAGCGGCAGGGGGAGTAACCCGCCTCGCTTTGACGGACATGCCGGAACCGTGCGGCCCTTGTCGATCGACACGGTGTGGGCCGATCTCAGCGTGACGGAAGTTGGATGGAGTGCAAGGGAGCGAGCCGCGCAATCGACCCTGAAGCGGGCAGCCGTGCAGCCAAAAGTAGATCTGCATCGCGAGCCAGGCGTCCTCGATCGCGTCGTGCAGATCGCCAGCACGAGCGAGCTTGATGTGGCGGCAAACCGCGCTCAGAGAAGCGCTGCCGCCGAGGTCGAGCGCGCGGTATGCTTTCATGGTGCAGTAAACAGGCCTGGTGAGCGCGGGCAGGCCTGATAATCTCATCTCGCGATTGATGAACCTGAGGTCGAATGCGGCGTTGTGGGCAACCAGAAGCTCATAGGATGTCAGAAAGCGCCATACGTCGGCAGCATGAACTGCGAACGGGTCCTGCAGGCGCAGCGCCGAATCCGAGAAGCCATGAATCTGTTCGGCATTGCGGTGGTTTCCCATACCGGGATCGAACACCAGGTAGAGATAAGCCAGATCCGGCCGGCCTTTGGCCAAGTCGCGGCTGATCATTCCGATGCCGCCAAAGCTTACGATGCGGTCGTGATTACCAAGCCCGGTGGTCTCGACATCACAAAACGCGACGGACGCAGGCAAGTGATCCAGCCACATGTGTCCTCCTCTCCATCATGGGGGCGGCGCAAGAGCGCACCGCCACCACCAAAGCCCCGCGGAGGCCTGACGGCGCTGGCGGGGAGAGGAGCGAGCACAATCAGGCTCAGGCGTCCGTCAGCACATGCACCCTCCGTTCAGTGCAGCCCAAGGCGCCGCTCCTGCTCGGCCCACGACCAGGGCAGCGCGCGAGCAAACGTCGTGATGGTCAGGTCGGCCGGCGCCGTCCCGTCGAGGAGGCCAGAGACGATTCGTGGTGAGAGAAATGCGAGGATCACCAGCAGCCGGATGTGCCGCTCCACCTTCCCTTCACGCCTGGCAAGCACGGCGAAGCTGTCAAGGCGGCCATGGGCCAACTCGTCGGCCCAGTTGCGAGCCTTGGCAATCGCTATCAGCAGGGCGTCGCGGCGCGACGGTGTCATCGGCGTGTTGTGAGCCGGCACATGGATGATGCCCTTCGCGGCAGCCTGCACCGTGCTGGTCCACGGGATGGTGACGTTGACAGTACCGTGCAGCTGCTCGGAGACGGGACGGCTTGCGTCCTCATCCGCATCGGTCTGTACCGCTGCATCGTCGATTTGGCGCAGCTGCAGATGGATGTGCTTGCGGCTGAGCGTGACCCGCTCGACATGGCGCTCGACCAGCTCTCGATCACCACCCAGGACATCGGTGCCGTTCGCCTGCAGGTGGCGGCGCAACGCCGCGCTGATTAGCACCTCAATCTCGGCGGCCGGCACGCGACCGATTGCTCCAGCTGCCAGAGGCTTCCTTTGCAACACCGCCTGGGAGACGTAATAGCGGTAGCGCGCGCCGCCCTTGTTGGTGTGCGTTGGACTCATGCGATTGCCGCGATCATCAAACAGGCGCCCGGTCAGGAACGCGGGCGAGCCGGGCAGGCGACGGCGCCGCGCCACCGCCTGGGCCGCAAGCTTGGCCTGCACCGCTTCGAACAGCGTGGGATCGAGAATGGGCTCGTGCTCACCGCGGTGAACCTCGCCCCGGTAGACCACCCCGCCGATATAGAAACGGTTCTTGAGCAAATGGGCGAGCGCTCCTACCCCAAACCGCCCCCCGCCGATGGTCCGGCCGGTTGAGAGCCGCCGCGGCTTGCTGCGAATTCCCCGCCGATCGAGGTCCTCAGCCAGCAGGCGCACGGAACCAAGCTGCAGATAGCGCGCAAAGATCGTGCGGACCGCCTCCGCTTCGGCTGGCACCACAAGGATCTTCTTGTCCACCGCCGTATAGCCGAGCGGGACCGGGCCGCCCACCCAAAGGCCCTTGCGCTTGGAGGCCGCGATCTTGTCGCGCACCCGCTCCCCAATCAGCTCGCGCTCGAACTGGGCAAAGGACAGCAGCACATTGAGGGTGAGCCGCCCCATGCTGGAGCTGGTGTTGAAGGATTGCGTCACCGACACCAACGAAACGCCATGGGCATCGAATAGCTCGATGAGCTTGGCGAAATCGGCGAGCGAGCGGGTCAACCGGTCGACCTTGTAAACCAGCACAATATCGATCTTGCTCGCCCGGACATCGGCCAAGAGCCGCTGCAGCGCAGCGCGCTCGAGCGAGGCGCCGGAGAACGCGCCGTCGTCGTAGCGGCCGGGGATTAGCCGCCAGCCTTCGTGCGCTTGACTCTTTATATAGGCCTCACAGGCCTCGCGTTGGGCGTCGAGCGAGTTGAAGGCAAGCTCCAGATTGTACTCGGTCGACTTGCGGGTATAAATCGCGCAGCGCGCAAGCTTGCTGATGGGTCCATTCATGCGACCGAGATCCCATGACGCACGAGCAACAAATCATGGCCGGGATGGGCGTGGGCACAGGCCGAACCTTTGACGCTGGCATTGGGCGGGCTCTCACGCACACGCACGCTCCACGAAAGCGCGCACCGCAGCTGGCAAGTCACGGTCCAACTCGCGCGCACGAGTGACGACCTGGCGCGCGATGTCTGCACTGACGTCGCGCGACCAGCCCTCGGCGGTGTTGAAGGCCACCACGCGCAGGGGATGTCGGTATTGATCGGATAAGAGATCGGCGACGACCGTCGTCAGGTCGGCTTGAGCCGGGTCGGTCTCCCGGAAAGCACTTCCCAGCTCACCGAAGTCATCCAGCACCAGATAGACGGTGTGGTCACGGCCCTGCGCAAGCGGCGGCGATGCGGCGCGCTGCGGCATGATACTCACGCCCTCTTGCGCGCCGGGGCGGCCGGGGCTGCCTTGCGCGGCGCGGCCAGTTTTTTGTCTTCTGCAACGCTGCGGCGTAGTGCCTCCATGAGATTGATCACCCGCCGCGGCGCGGCAAAGGTCGGCTTGCGCTCTGGAACGGCGCCGGCCTGCTTGGCCTTGAGATGCGCGAGCAGCGCCTCCTCGTAGCGATCGCGGAAGGTCAAGGGGTCGAACTCGCCGGTCTTGCTGTCGACAATATGCTCGGCCAGCGTGAGCATGTCCGGCGCAAGGGCGAGGTCCGGTAGATCGCAGAAGTAATCCTCGGCTTTGCGGACCTCATAGGGGTAGCGCAGCGTCGTGGCGAGCAGCCCTTTGTCATAGGGCTCCAGCGCGATGACGCGCTCGCGCTTGAAGAGCACCAGCCGCCCGAGCGCCACCATCCCCCTGCTGCGCATGGCCTCACGAATGACCGCAAACGCCTCCTGTCCGACCGGCTCGCTCGGGGTGATGTAATAGGGGGTCTCGAAGAAGCGCTGGTCCATTTGGGAGCGCGGCACAAAGCTGTCGATCTCGATCGTGTGGGTGCTCTCGATCTCGATCGCTTCCAGCTCGGCATCATCGACGATGAGATACTGACCCCTGTCGACCTCGTAGCCGCGGCCTCTGTCTTGCGCGGCGACTGGCGCGCCGGTCTCCTCATCGATGAGCTGCTGGCGCAAGCGATTGCCGGTGGCCTTGTTGATCTGCCGGAAGGCGATGCGCTCGGCGGTCGAGCACGCCGCATGCAGCGCAATCGGACAGGAGACCAGGGCAAGTTTGAGGTAGCCTTTCCAGTAAGGACGCACAACCAACTCCTATCGCTTCGGGTTTACGCATGTGAGGCGGGTTGCAAGGACAGAGATGCATTGTTCAATTCGGTCGCGGGGTGAGAGCCATTGCGGCCTACCCGGGCACACTTCTTCTTATGGCTGCGCGCAGGTGATGTGCCGTTGCGTCGCGCGAGGGCAAAGAACCTGGGACCACTCCAGGCCGTGCCGGTGATGGCGCGGGCGATGGCTGAGAGGCTCGTATAGGTCGCGCCCTGCCAGTCGAACCCATCGGGCACGACGGTGACGGTGTGGCGCTCA
>DASPXJ010000054.1:0-8891 GCA_035637355.1 Gemmatimonadales bacterium | reverse complement strand
CATCCGCGCGCTGGAACGCCGCGCAGTCCCGTGACGGAACGAGTGATGCGAGAGCGTCTCGTCGTCGACAACCGGGTCTTCCTGCTCGGTCTGGACGCCCTCTACCGCAGCGCGATGAAACGCAACGAGGGGTTCGAGCTGCTGCGGTGCGCCCGAGAAGTCGCGTGGACGCTCCATATCAAGCCGGCCGATGTCCCGGTGGAAGGCTATTACGCCGAGGACGAGCGGCTGACCGAGTACTTCCGTCTCCTCCGAGCACTGCAAGAGGAGCCCAACAGCCGCGTCGCCGCGGTCGAACGCCTCCCCGCATATCAGCGGCTGTATGAGGTGACGTCGTCTCCGTTGTACGGGCGCCCACGCAACGAAGACAAGCTGCTGCCCGTCGGCCACGACGCGCTCTCCCGCGCGCTGCAAAAACTCGCGCCGCGCTGGACTATCCCGACCCTGACTCGAGCGGCCGAGCAGGCGGCTCGCGACATGGACGATTACTCGCTGGTAGGGCTCGCCGCGCGGACGCAGGATCCCGTGGTGCTCACCGCGTTGCGCGAATCAGTCGTGCTGTACGCGCAGGTGATGATGCTTGGAATGGCCCTCGAGGAGCCACCGATCATTGAGTGGCGCGTCGATAAAGACCTTACCTCGCAAGCCAACCGGTTTATTGGCGCCTTCCACGCGCTCTTCCCGCAGGGCAGGCGCTTGCCCGCCGCGACGGCTGAGAGCGCAGCCACGTATTGGGGCGCGTGTGATGAAAAGGCGATCGTGGGTCGCTGTGTGCGGGTCGGGTACGACGACGCGCGCAATCCGGTGATGCATTACCACTGGGGGATCAACAAGTCGCAGGGACCGCTCGAAGTTGAAGAGTTCTGGGCTCCCGAGATCTGGACGACGGCGCGATATCGTCAGGAGCGGGCGTACCAGACACCAGTCCAGAACGCCCGGCTTGAAGGCCTCGACGGCCTGCACGACCTGAATCTCTAGCCGGCGCCTCACCGTGCGCACGACACCCTTCTCTCTCGAGATCGGACGATCCCAGCCGTTTAGACCGTGCCCTAAAGGGCCGGCTCGGCCACTGCGCCCGTCCTGAAGGACGGGGTGAGCCCTTCAGGGCTCGCGTCTTCGCCGAGCCGGCGCTTCAGCGCACGGATTCAAGCTCAACCCCACGACTCGATCTCTCCTCCAGATCTCACCATCCAAGCCGTCCTTTGTCCGTGCCCTAAAGGGCCGGCTCGGCTACGACGCGCGTTCTGAAGAACGCTGTCTGCGCTCGTTTGGTTGGGAGGCAGCGGATCGCTCCTCTATCCTCGAGCCATGCCGTTCCGCTTCTACGCACATCTCTCGTGGACGACCTGGGCTCGCCTCCCCCTTATCGACGAGCAGGTTGCGCATTTTCTCGGTCCGTTCCTGCTCGCCGAGGCGAAACGGCACGGCGCACGCGTCGTTGAGATCGGGGTCGTGAGTGACCACGTTCACCTGCTCCTAGAGCTTCCTCCCGTCTATGACGCGCCCCGGCTGGTCCAGGGCCTCAAGGGGGCGAGCGCGCGACTCGCGAATCGCGACGGCCACGCCTCCCGCGGAGGACTTCGCTGGGAAAAGGGCTACGACTTTCGGTCGGTGGGGATCCGGCAGCTGGCGGGCGTCACGGCATATGTTCGCGACCAGGAACTGAAGCACGGGCCGCCGGGCACCAAGAAACGGTGAGCCCTTCAGGGCTCGCGCCTTCGCCGAGCCGGCGCTTCAGCGCACGGATTCCAACTCAACCACGCGATTCCAATCTCTCCTCGAGATCTGACGAACCCGAGCCGTCGTTAATGCCGTGCCCTAAAGGGCCGGCTCGGCTACTACGCCCGTCCTGAAGGACGGGGGTGAGATCTGGTGAGCGCTTCGGCGGAGGAGGGGGCGCTTCATGCCATCTGGCGAATCGTCGCAAAACCTGTAGCATCAAGATCGTTGCATCGGGAAACTTCACTCACGTAGGAGCCTTTATGCGATTCGCGCCGTTGCTGACACTGCTGTTCGTTGGGTGCGTCTCCACCAACGCCATGGTTCTCAATCCCAGCCTCAGGCTCGCGCCGGTGTGCCCGGATGGAGTCCTGCTGTATACCGACTCCTCCAAGGTGGGGCAGCCCTACGTCGAGGTCGCGGTGCTCAACTCGCAGGGCGACTACAGCGCGACCAATGAGCAAGGGATGGCAAAGTCGCAACGCAAGAAGGCTGGAGAACTCGGCGCCAACGGAATCATTCTCGGCGCGATCACTGAGCCAGGCACGGGAGCCAAGGTGTGGCGGTCGCTGTTAGGCACTTCCGCCAACCGCAAGGGGAAGGCGATCGCGATTTACATCGCGGCAGATAGCGCGCGCGTCGCGGCGGCGTGTCCTCCAATTACGCAGGCGCGGGCGAACTAGCACTTCGGCGCCAACCCTTCTTCACTATTCCGGACGCGGACCGCGAGTCGCGCGCGCTCGATATTGGCGCTAACTCTGAGGCTTCCCGCTCGCGAGGCGTCCATGACGGCACCGCTGCCCGACGACTTCCCGTGGTCCGCGAACGCGCGCAAGCTCAGAAACTGGTTCACCGCCTATCTCCTCACGTTGTCGGCGGGATTGTATTTGGCAATCAACTCGGACTTCAATAATGCCGTCGGGCTGATCCTGATCTTCGGCTCCCTCATCCCGTATATCACCTGCGTCGTGTTCGCGTATCAGGTGCAGCGTGCCCTGAATGAAGCAAAACTCTACAGAGGAGGCGCATGGCAGATCATCGCGGGCGCCTTGCTGCTCAACCCATTCCTCCTGGGTTTCCTGATTCCCGCATCCGTGCTGTGGACGACTCGCCGCATCGACCGGCGGATTCGCGAAGGGAAACTCGAATACCACGGCGGTGGGGTTCCGCTCTAACGCAAAAGGCCGCGGATCTCTCCGCGGCCTTTTGAATACCGACGCTGCTACGGCCGTCTACTGGGCCGCGCTCCCCTGCGGCGCGTTCGCCAGGTCCGTGACCACCTCGCCGAGCTTCTGCAGCTTCGCCCGGTCGCTCGAGGTCGCGGCGTCCTGCGCCAACGCCACCGCGAGCTGCGTCAACGTCGTACGTCGCGCGTCACCCCGCTCCTTCTCGGCGCGGCCGAGCTCCTGGCGCACCGCCTTCAGCCGCTCGGCGGAGAGGCCGCTCGAGCGCTCCAGCTGATCGACATAGGCGCGCGCCACCACGAAGCTCGCGGGCCAGGTGATCTTGGGCTGATCCTGCGTGTTGAAATAATCGAGATGTACGAGCTTCGCCGCCGCGATCTCGTTGCGGGAGATGAGCCCGCTCGGCGTCAGCTCGAACACATCGAGCCCGCGCGCGATCTCGGAGCTGTAGATGTAGCCGTTGTACCAGTACGCCGACCACGAGCCGCCGCCCTGCGGCTTCGTCGAATCCACGGGGCCACGGTCAAAGAAGGCGATCTCCTTCGGATGCGCGGCGTCCGTCCAGTCGAACACCGAGATCCCGCCCTGGTACCATGCCTGCACCATGACGTCGCGACCCGGGATCGGGATGAGCGAGCCGTTGTGCGCCACGCAGTTCTCGTTCGCGGTCTGGGGCGCCAGCATCTTGTAATAGCTCTGGAACGTCATGCGGCCGTTGGCGACGGTGAAAAGCGCATCGGCGCCCCACTCGGGCTTGTCGTACGCGCGGCACTTCGGTTGCCCACCGCCGCCCCACTCGTCGGAGAACAGCAGCGTCGTGCCGTCATTGTTGAACGTCGCGGAGTGCCAGTACGAGAAGTTCGAGTCGGCCACCGCGCCGATGCGGCGCGGATGCGCCGCGTCGCGGATGTCGAGCAGCAGCCCGTAGCCGCCGCACGCGCCGCCCGCCAGGCCGATCGCCGGATACACCGTGATGTCGTGGCACTGATCCGGTCCGGGCTGGGGGCCGGTTTGCGGCTGGTTCAGGCCGAACATCTTATCGATGACACTCTGAAAGCTCGCGCGGAGCGCGGCACTGTCAGCCGCGGTCGGCGCACCGGTGCCATCACGCGCTTTGACGACGCTGTCGAGCAGCGGAGCGACAAAGCGCGGCGAGGCCACCTGCTCCATCCCGAACAGCGTCGCCGTGAACGCACCCTTCGCTCGCGCTGAGTCCGCCACGCGGTGGGCTTCGGCGATGTCCTGCGGCATCTCGCCGTGCGTCGGCGCCCGCGTGAGCGAGTCGAAGATGCGGGCCCCGCCCACCACCGCGGCCTGCTGCGGCGCGGCGAGCGGCACCTTGATGACCTCGATGCGGAACCGCGAGCTGTTCGGGTTCGAATCGGGCGACTGCCGCACGCATCCGGGCAGCTCCGACGGCGAGCGCACCGGCGCCGAGCCGGAGACGTACACGTAGACGTTGGCCGAGTCGTTGGGATCGATGACGACGGTGTGCGTGTGCGAGCCGCGGCAGGTCTGCACGTTCGCGATGTACTTCGGATTGGCGATGTCGCTGATGTCGAAGATGCGTATGCCGCGCAGCCGGTCGTGCGAGACCGAGTCGTGCACGCCCGTCGCGGTGCAGTCGAGCCGGCCACCGGTGCCTTCGCCGGACACGAAGAGCAGGTTCCGGAATACCGACACGTCGCTCTGCGACGCCGGGCAGAAATAGGCGACCTTGAGCGTGGGGTTCGACGGCGTCGAGACATCCCACACCTCGTACCCGTTGTAGTTGCCCTGGATCACGTAATGCTGGTAGAACGAGAGATCGGAATTGGTCGAGCCGACGAATTTCTCCGACGGCGGTGTGTTGTTGAGGAGCCGCAGATTCCACGCGGCCTGGCCGGCGTCCCTCAATCCCGCCCTGAGCCCGACGCGCGGGTCGGGCGTGGGCGCGACGGTGGAGTTGTTCGCGCCGCCGCCCGAGGAGGCGCAGGCGGCGATCGACACGACGGCGACCACATGGACCAACGCCTGAAACGATTTCATCGCGAATCCTATTTTGGTGTGGTTGGTGCGAAGAGGTCGGCGGCGAGCATCCGCTGCATCCGCTCGATTTCGGTCGTCTGATCGGCGAAGACGCTGCTCGCCATCTTGTAGACCGGCTCCTCTTCACCGGCTCCCGCGGCGAACAGGCGATTCACCATCGTAATCGCGCCCTGGTGATGCTGGATCATCAGCCGCAGGAACAGCGCATCGAAGTCCGGCCCGTGCGCCCGCTCGAGCTGCGCCAGCTGCTCGGCGGACAACATCCCCGGCATCATGTGCGTCGCATCCATCCCCGGCATCATCCTGTGGTCGGGATCGGGGTGCGGCACCGCCTCGTGCCGGGTCGCGAGCCAGCGCGAGAGCAGCGCGATCTCGTCGTTCTGGCTGGCCACGATGCGGTCGCACAGCGTCCGCACCGAGGGGCTGGCCCCGTGCGTCGGCGCCCAGCCGGCGATCAGTACGGCCTGTGCGTGATGGTAGATCATGCCCGACATGAAATCCACGTCGTCGGCCGTATAACCGCGGCGGTCGGGAGGAGCCTGGGCTACGGCGGGCGAGGTACCTGCGGCGAGCGCGGCGGTTAATATCCAGGGGATGAAGCGCGTCATGCTCTCGCATTCTACCACGTCTGCCGACTAGTGCAACGTCAGTGTTTCGAAAGGAGGTCTCCATGTTCCGTGCTCGCCTTTCCCTGGCCCTCATCTTCACCGTTGCTGCCTGCCAGGATGCCGCCCACGTCACCGCGCCGCCCGAGGCCGACCGCGGCGGAATGTCCGGCGCGATCGTGCCGGCCGGCGGATCAATCCAATCCGCAATTGATGCCGCGGCCCCGGGCGCCGTCATTCAGATCAGCGCGGGCACCTACCACGAAGCGCTCACCGTCGCCAAGCCGCGCATCACCCTCGTCGGCCGCGGCACGGTGGTCATCGAAAACCCGGGCGACGCTGAAGATGGCATCGACGTCGAAGACGCGGGCGACGGTTTCGTCCTCGCGAACGTCACCGTGCGTGGGTTTGACGAAAACGGCGTGAAGCTGGACCATGTGAACGTCTTTCTTCTTTACAACGTCCGCGCCGAAGACGATGGCGAGTACGGGCTCTTTCCGGTGTTCTCTTCCAACGGCGTGATCCAGAACTGTTCGGCGACCGGTCACAGCGACACGGGGATCTACGTCGGGCAATCTCATCACGTCCTGATGGTCGGCAACGTCGCCTCCGGCAACGTGAACGGCCTCGAGATCGAGAACTCCTCGGACGTGCTGGCCGTGGGCAATGAGAGCTTCGACAACGTCGCGGGGATTCTCGTGGTGCTCCTGCCGGGCCTCGACGTCAAGACTTCGTCCAACATCTTCGTTCGCGGCAATCGCGTGCACGACAACAATCACGTCAACTTCGCAACGCCGGGCGAGATCGAGTCGTTTGTGCCGAGCGGCGCGGGGATTCTGGTCGTGGGCACCGATCGCACCAGCGTCGTCGGCAACATCGTCACCGGTAATCAGTTCACCGGCATCGCGGTCGGCAGCACGCTGCTGCTGGGGGCACTCGCGGGACTGCCGCCCGAGGCGTTTGCCGACATCGAACCGAATCCTGATGGCGCGCGGATCCTGGGCAACACCGTCACCGGGAACGGCGGCGAGTCGCCGATTCCGTTCCTGCCCGCGGTGGACCTGTTGTGGGATGGCTCGGGTATCGGGAACTGCTGGCGCGGGAACACGTATGCGACGAGCGTACCGGATCCGCTGCCCGCATGTTAGTCCCTGCCAGGAATTATGACTTTTTGCGCGGGGGGCCTACCCAACCGCCGTCCCCTCTTGCATCTATAAGGAGACTCGAGCTAGCGTAGGCACCCATGCGTCCCGTCATCGCCGCCGCCCTCTTCGTGCTCCTCGCCTGTAGCGACACCATCGCTCCTGTGACTGTCGGTGCGCCGTACCAGCTCCGGGTGGTCAACGGTCAGCCGCTTCCCTGGAGTACGCCGCCCTCCGACAGCGAATACATCCCGATGACGATCACCGATGGCTCGGTGACGTTCCTGGACGACTCGAACGCCCAGCGTGAGGAAAAGACCGGCCGCTGGGTGCTGACGCCGAGCGGGGACTCGCAGTGGCTCGCGTACGACTGGATGCAAATCGCTTTCTACAAACGCGGCGTGTCCTCGATCGTGCTGACCTATCCCGGCTACATCCAAGGCACGATCGGTCCGTCGCATGCGGCGGAAACGCTGTACGTCACGCGCGGTGGCTTGACGCTGCGGGAGACCGGCCTGGTCTCGCCACTCGACAGCATCATCCGGGTGTACTGCACGACGCTGAACTGCTAGGTCGCCCTTCAGGGCGCGCGTCGTAGCCGAGCCGGCGCCCTTCGCTGCGCTCAGGGCAGGCTTTCAGCGCACGGATAAATCCTCCGGTATGGCTCTGATGTCCTCACAGGCTCCTAGCGGCCGGATTTGTGCTTCTCTCCGATCGGGGCTAGCTCTAACGCCATCGCCCGAACCGGAGAAACCTCTGAAATCGCTGATCCTCGCCGGTATTCTCCTTGCGCTCCCCGGGTGCCGCCACGGCGCGGTGGCGGACACCGCCGCTGACCGCGCGGCGGTCGATGCCGCCCTCGAGCAGTACCGCCAGGCGTGGCTCCAGGGCGATACCGTCGCAGCGCTGCGTATGGTCTCGAGCGACGTGCGCTTTCTGTTTCCCGGTGAGCCGGAGATGCGCAGCGATGGCGTCCACGCGCTCTTCATCAGCGAAATGGCGACCTACCGCATTCCGACGCTCAACCTCACGCGCGCCGACTTCTTCGTCGCGGGCGATCACGCCGTCGACATCGGGACGTACGAGGAGATTCAGGTTCCCAAGACCGGTGCGCCGATTCACGGCACCGGTCGCTACATGACCGTCTGGCGGCGTGAACCGGGCGGCTGGCGGATCTGGCGCTTCATGATCAACGAGCTTCCCAAGACTCGGAGCGCTGTTTCGGGTTGAAGTAGTGGCGCCTCGTCTCCTTTGGCGCTAGCCTAGAATCACCTTCCCGTTACCGGAGCCGTCATGCGCGCCCAACGCTCATCGCACTTGCTCGTCGCTGCCGTTTGTGTCGCCGCCTGCGGCAAAGAAGCCCCCAAAACCCCCGCGGCTCCGCCGCCGGGGGCGATGCCGACCGCGGGGGCCGAGTACACCGTCATCATCAAGAGCACCTGGACGAAGAAGACGCACCCGTTCGAGTATCCGTCGGGGGCGCATTTCTCCGGCATGATCGGCGCCTCGCACAACGCGAAGTACTCGATCTTCGCCGTCGGCCGCCGGCCGACACCGGGGCTCGAGCGGCTGTCAGAGGAAGGGAAGCACTCCCCGCTCGACACCGAGATCCGCACCGCGATCGATCAGGGCAACGCCCTCATGCTGTTCGAATCGGGCGGGCTCAAGAACTGGCGCGACTCGATGGTCGCGACGGTGCGCGTCGACCCCGCGCACCCGCTCGTCTCCGTGGTCAACATGGTGGCGCCGAGCCCCGACTGGTTCACCGGTGTGTCGAGCGTGGACCTGGCCGAGAACGGCGCGTGGGTCGCCCGGCGCACGCTCACCGCGCCCGCGTACGATTCGGGCGGCGACGACGGCAAGACCTACAAGGCTGCCGACAAGGACACCAATCCCAAGAAGGCGACGTCGCGCGCGGCGACGCGGCACTTCGTGGTCGGCGGCCGCGTGAAGCCGGTCGCGACGATCACGTTCGTACGGAAAGGGTCGTAGCGGCTACAACGACCTGAGGAACTGCAGCAGCGCGGTCCGCTCGAAGCGCGACAGCCGGAGGAACCGGTCTCGTGCCCTGATGCCCTCCCCGCCGTGCTGCGCGATGGCCTCCTCGATTGTCGCCGCGCGCCCGTCACCAGCGCCGGCACGTGACAGGCGCTGCAGCCGATCTTCGCGAACACCAGGGTGCCCAGCACGCCGGCCGGGTCGAGCGGCGCGCG
>DASPXJ010000053.1:0-13397 GCA_035637355.1 Gemmatimonadales bacterium | reverse complement strand
CCCGTGACGGTGCCGTTGTTGTCGACTTTGGCGATGTTGATGTTGTTCGACGACCAGATGATGCGCACCGTGGGGATGACATTGCCGATGCGATCGAACGCCGTCGCCAGCAAGCCGCTGCGTTCGCCGACGCGGATGGTGATGGAAGGAGGCGCAACCTGGACTTCGGCGACGTTCTGGGCCGCTCCCGTGCCCGGTAGGGAGAGCGCGAGGGCAGCAACGAGTCCGCGTCTGATCATGGCTGGCGAATGTGTGTCCGGCTAAATGCCATTGTCAAGCCAACTTGTCACAGGGGGGTCACATGAAACAGGCCCAAAAGGCGGTAGTCCGTATCACTTGCGAGGTCAGAATCCCGCGGTAAGCTATAGGCCACCCACGCCGCCCCCGCACCTTATCAGCATAGGAGAGATCCGATGCTTGAGCAGATGGATGTGACGGAGAGCAGTTGGCCCGGGCCGGGTTTCATGGAGCCGATGTTCCCCTCGGCACCCACGCCACCGCCCAGCCCATCGATGCCGATGGAAGAGTCGCACGCGCGCCCCTCTTCCAAGCCGAAGGCCAAGAAGAAAAAGAAAGCCGCCAAGAAGGCGCGGCCGAAGGCCCGGAAGAAGCCGGCGAAGAAGGCGAAGAAGAAGAAGGCCGGGAAGAAGAAACGCCGCCGCTAACACGACAGGCAATGACGACCGCGGGAGCGTCTCGAGGAGGCGCTCCCGCGGCCACGTTAAGGAGAAAAATACCGTGCGTCGTGCGTCGTGCGTCGTATTGCTCTCGATCGCGGCGGCTTGTTCAGCGCCGAAAATCCCGCTCGGCGATCCGCCGCAGGAAATTGCCGCGATGCTGCAGCGCTCCGCCGCCGATTGGAATCACGGCGATCTCGCGGGGTTCATGAGCGACTACGCTCGCGACTCGCTCACCAGCTACGTGTCGGCCGGTCACGTGCAGTATGGCTGGCAAGCGCTGTATGATCGCTACCAGGCGAATTACTTCGCGAAGGGGAAATCGCGCGACTCGCTTTCGTTCGACGAGCTGCACGTGCGCGTGCTGACACCCGACTTCGCATACGCGACAGCGCGCTTCAAGCTGACCCGCCGCGACGCGATCGTCGCCAGCGGACCGTTCACATTGGTGCTTCAGAAACAGGGCGACCGTTGGCGAATCTTGCACGATCACACCGCAGCGGATCCGAAATGACGGCCAGACGGCCCGACGGCCGGACGGCCACCGTGATCGCGCTGCTGCTGCTGGCCGGTTGCAGCAAGCTTCTGCCGTCCAAAGACCACGTCATCGCGCTCGAGGGCGCGACGCTCATCGACGGCGCGGGCGGCGAGCCGAAACAGGACGCGCTGATCATCATCCGCAACGGCCACATCGAGGCCGTCGCGCGCGTCAACGAAATCCCGGTTCCCCGCAACGCCGAGCGCGTCAATCTGGTGGGCAAGACCGTGATCCCGGGGTTGATCGATTCGCACGCGCACGTCGAACGCTGGGCGGCGCGGCGCTACATCGCATGGGGCGTCACCACTGTGCGCGATCTGCACGGCGGCACCGACTCCGTCGTCGCGCTGAAAAACGAGATGAACCTCGGGTCGATCTTCGGTCCGCGCATGTTCGTAGCCGGCGCGATGATCGACGGCGTGCCCCCGACCTACCCCAACGCGACCGGGATCGCGACCGCTGACCAGGCGCGCCGCGCCGTGGATCAACATGCCATTGCGGGCGTCGATTATCTCAAGATCTACACGAAGATCACGCCGGCCTTGCTGCGGCCGCTGCTGGATGAAGCGGTCAAGCTGCGTTTGCCCGTTGCGGCGCACCTCGGCAAGACCGACGCGCTGACCGCGGCACGCGCGGGCGTCGTCTCGATCGAGCACATGGCCGGCGTGGTGCAAGCCGCGACGGGCAATCCCGCGTATGCCGCGGCGCACAGCACCTTTCTGTCGGGCTGGACGACGGAAGAGAAGGGCTGGGCGTCGCTCGATTCGAGTACTGTCGCCCGCACGGCCCGCGCGCTCGCGCAAACGAAGGTGGCACTCGTGCCGACGCTCGTCGTCCACGATATGCTGTCGCGGCTCGACAACCCGATCCTGCTCACGCGTCCCGGCATGGAAGACGTGCCGGACAACGCGGCAAGCGTGCGCAGCGTGCCGAGTCTGTTGCGCCGCACCGGCTGGCGCTCCAGAGACTTTGACGCGTTCCGCCGCTCCCGCAAGCGGCAGGATCAGTTTGTGCGCGAGTACAAACGCGCCGGAGGCGCGATCGCCGCCGGCTCGGACGCCGCCAATCAGCTCCTCATTCCCGGCTACTCGCTGCACGAAGAGATGTCGCTACTGGTCGCGGCGGGCCTGAGCCCGCTCGAGGCGATCACCGCGGCGACCCGCCGTGGGGCGCAACTGCTGCGCGCCGATTCTCTCGGCCTGCTCACGGCCGGCAAAGTTGCGGACCTCGTGGTCCTGACCGGCAACCCCACCCGCAACATCGCCGTTACACGCAACATTGCGATGGTCATGATCCGCGGCCGGCTGATCCGGCCGGATTCCCTGAGAGCCACATGGAAATGAGCTATCGGCTATCGGCTATCGGCTATCTGTTGTTCCTCTCACTGGTCAGTGCATGTGGCATGGGCGGGCCGGGCCGCAGCGACGGGCCGTACGATCTGATCCTCAAGAACGGCTGGATCATTGATGGCACCGGCAACCCGCGTTACCGCGGCGACCTCGGTATCCGCGGCGACCGCATCGCGGCGGTCGGTTTTCTCGGCACCGCGGCCGCTCGCGAAACGCTGGATGTGAGCGGCCTGGTCGTCGCCCCCGGGTTCATCGACATGATGGGTCAATCGGAGATCAACGTCCTCATCGACAACCGCGTTCTCTCGAAAGTCACGCAGGGCATTACGACCGAGGTGACGGGCGAAGGTGGCTCGGTGGCGCCCCTCACGGACCAGCTGGTCGTGGGTGACTCCGATGCCATGAAGAAGTGGCACTACCGGGAGGACTGGCGCGATCTCACCGGCTATTTCGCGCAGCTGGAACGGCAGGGATCGGCGCTCAACATCGCCACGTTCGTGGGAGCGACGCAGCTGCGGCTTGCGGGGATGGGGAATGAAGACCGCGCCCCCACCCCGGCCGAGCTCGCGCACATGGCGGCGATCGTGGACACGCTGATGGAGCAGGGCGCGCTCGGCGTGTGGACCGCGCTCGAGTACGCGCCGGCGAGCTATTCGAAAACGGATGAGCTCGTGGCGCTCGCCCGGGCCGCGCAGCGGCATGGCGGTATCTACGCGTCGCACATGCGCAACGAGGGCGAGCAGATCGACGACGCCCTCAATGAGGTATTCCAGATCGCGCGACAGGCCGGCATCCCGGCGGAAGTGTCGCACCTCAAGCTGTCGGGCCGCCGCAGCTGGGGGAAAATGGCGCACGTGCTGGCGCGCATCGACTCGGCGCGGGCGGCGGGACTGGATGTTACCGCCGATCAGTATCCCTACATCCGCGCGGCGACGTCGCTCGATGCCTCGATCCCCACGTGGGCCGAGAGCGGCGGCTGGGATTCCTTGCTGGTGCGGTTGCGCGACCCGGCTACGCGCGCGCGCCTCCACGCCGAGATCCTCAATCCGCGGACCGAGAGCTTTTACTCGGCCGCAGGCGGCGGCGCGGGCGTGCTGATCACGGGCACGTTCCAGGACTCGCTGCGCTACCTGCAAGGCAAGACCATCGTTCAAATCGCAGCCGCCCGTCATCGCGACCCGGTGGAGACGGTGTTCGACATCGTGCTTGCCGAGGGCGGCCACCGCACCGATGCGGTGTATGCGGTGATGAACGAGCAGGACGTGCAGGCGGGGATGAAGCAGTGGTGGGTCGCCGTGAACACCGACTTCGGCGGCGTCGCGCCAGATGGGCCGCTCGGCACGCAGTCGGCGCACCCGCGTGCCTACGGGACGTTCCCGCGCATCCTCGGCCACTATTCGCGCGACCTGAAACTGTTCCCGCTCGAATTCGCGGTGCGGAAGATGACGTCGCTGGCCGCACAGCGCGTCGGCCTCGCCGATCGCGGCCTGGTGCGGCCCGGGATGTCCGCCGACATCACCGTCTTCAATCCAGCGACCGTGATCGATCGCGCGACCTTTGAACAGCCGCATCAGACATCGGTGGGGATCGAGTACGTGCTGGTGAACGGGCAGATGGTATTGAAGAAGGGGCAGCTTACGAGCGCGCGCCCGGGCCGAGGGCTCAGGGGTCCCGGATACAAGCAGTCCAGATAGCGTGACGCTCGGTCGGCTAGTTCCTGCCTGGATCCTGGTCACCATCTGGTTTTATGTGGCCACGATCCTGGGAGAGTTGGCAGCGGCATTCATGCTACGACGCCCTGGGCAGGTCGGAATCATGGGCTCGGTCCCGATCCCGATCATGCGGTGGAAGGTCGTCGAAGCGGGCGTCGTAACGCTTTTCGCATCGCTGTGGTTCGATTCCCTCGGGAGTGGGGAGTGGTGGCTCGTGTTCTTGCTCATTGGTCTGCTCGCAACCGTTCCCACTCAACTTCTCAGCACATCCGGTGCCCCTCGCCGAAAGTCGGCTTTCGTCGCTATCGAGGTCGGTGAACTCACCCGCTATCTGGTGGCGGGAGCCCTGCTCGCCTGGCGTCTTTCGTAGCTATCTTCGCTGGACCAATGACAACGATTCGACTGACTGCGCTCTCGCACGGCGCCGGCTGAGCCTGCAAGCTCGGCCCCGCCGAGCTGGCGCAGGTCTTGCGCCACGTGCCGCCCCTGACCGATCCCCGCATCCTGGTCGATGCCTCGATGCGGGACGACGCCGCCGTGTACCAGTTGACGCCGGACCGCGCGATCGTCGCGACCGTCGATTTCTTCACGCCGATCGTCGATGACGCGTATGACTTCGGCCGCATCGCGGCCGCGAATGCCTTCTCCGACGTGTACGCGATGGGCGGCACGCCGCTGCTCGCGCTCAATCTCGTCGGCTGGCCGCGCGACACGCTTCCCTACGAGCTGCTGGGAGAAGTCCTGCGCGGTGGCGCCGACATCGCGCGCGAAGCCGGGGCATTCGTGCTCGGCGGCCACTCGGTCGACGACCCCGAGCCCAAGTACGGAATGGCCGCGATCGGCGAGGTACATCCCAAGCGCATCGTGACGCTCGCGCGCGCGCGCGCGGGCGACGCGCTGGTGCTCACGAAGCCGATCGGGACAGGCATCCTCAGCACCGCGTTGAAGCGCGACCTTGCGACGGCCGCGGAAATCGCGCCGGCGGTGCAATCGATGACCACCCTCAATGCGGGCGCGGCGCGCGCCATGCGCGCCACCGGAGGTGGCGTGCATGCCGCGACGGACGTCACGGGCTTCGGCTTGCTGGGCCACCTGCACAACATGCTGGCGGCCAGCGGCGTGTCCGCCGAGATCGACGCCGCGGCCGTGCCGCTGCTCCCCAACGCTGCCGAGCTCGTCGCACGAGGGGCGATTCCCGGTGGTACCGAACGGAACCGCGAGGCGTTGGCGCCGCACGTCACGTTCGAGCCCGGCGTCGCGGAAGCGATGCGCGTGCTGCTGTTCGACGCGCAGACGTCGGGAGGGCTGCTGATTGCCGTGGACCCCGATCGCGCCAACACCCTGCTCGCGGCGCTGCAGCGTGAAGGGACGCCGGCCGCGGCGCGGATCGGTCGCCTCGCGCGGGGCGTGCCCGGCGCGATCGCGGTGCGCTGACGGCTTGTGCCGGCAATCCCCGAGTACCGCGCCCTGAGCCCCGACGCCCTGGATGCGCTGGAGCGCGCCGTGCGGCAGCATCTCCGGGTAGCGCTGCGGCGCCGGGGGACCGAATATGTCGTCGTGGCCGAGCGTCTTGAAACGAGCGGGCGGGACGACGTGCTGGCGGGGCGGCTGCCGATGACCGGCGAGCTCCTGACGTTCCGGCTTCGCGATCTGGAGAGCTTCGCGGTGCTCCCCTGAGCACCGTCCCCCGCCGTGTTCACACGCCTGCTGATCGGCCTGGACGGCAGCCCGAGCGCCGACGAAGCGTTGGAGCAGGCGGTCATGCTGGGTCATCGCTTCAAATCGAGGCTCGTCATCGCACACGTGAAAGAGACGCATGGCCTCGGGCGCCGCTCGTCCGATTCCGGGGCGCTGTTGCAGCGGGCGCAGGAGCGGGTCAAAGATGCCGGTCTCGCGGTGGAAACGGTCCTCAAGCACGGCGACCCCGATGCCGAGCTCGCCGCGCTCGCGGGTGACGTGGACACGGTGCTGGTAGGCCGGCGCGGCCGCTCGTCGCCCGCGGATGTGCTTGGCAAGACCGTGTCGTCGTTGATCCGTATCGCGGAGCGGACCGTGATCGTGTGCGCCAGCAAGCCGTCGCCGATGAGCGCCTGCGCGGTCGCCTACGACGGGCGCGAGACGGCCCAGCGCGCGCTGGAGTTGGTGGCGCGCTTCGCCAGCGTCACGCACAGCACGGTGCACGTCATTCACGCGACGGTCGATCCAGCCGTCGGCACCATGGTCATCGGCGAGGCCGAAGCCATGCTGTCGCTGCAAGGCGTCGCCTACGTCACGCACGTCGAGCCGGGCACGCCCGGCGCGGCGGTCGCGCGCGTGATCGAGCGCACCCAGTGCGATGCGCTGTTTGCAGGCGCCCATGTCTCGTCGGGACGCCGCAGCGACGTGACGGTCTCGCACGCCGAGCAGATCTTGCTGCATACCGATATTCCGGTGGTCATTCAGCCGTGACGACCCCGTTCGTGCTGGTGCATGCCGACGAAAGCTGCCTCGGCAACGATTCCACCAAGCCGAGCCGGGGCGGCAACGCGGCATTGATCGAGGCGCCGGCGGGGGACAGCGTGGCGCGCTGGGACTTCTACGAGTGCTCGCCGCAAACGACGAACAACAAGATGGCGCTGGCGGGCGCGATTGCGGCGCTGGAATGGATTCGGCGCCAATGGCGTCACGCGCTCGTGCACTTCGTCTCCGACTCCGAGTATCTGGTCAAAGGCATGAAGGAGTGGCGCAAGGATTGGAAGGCTCGTGGCTGGCGCCGCAAAACGGGCGCGCTCGAGAACGCCGACCTCTGGCAGAAGCTCGATCAGGTTGATTCCGCCCATACTGTGGAATGGCGCTGGGTGCGTGGCCATAACGAGCACGTGAAGAACGAATACGCGAACGTCCTGGCGATCCGCGCCGCCGACAAGCAGGAGCGCTCCAACGGTCTCATTCCCTCGGGATTCGACACCTGGCTCGCCCAGCAGCGCGCCCGCGGCAAGTATCTGGACTTCGACCCCGACAAGGAGCTGCATGAGCGGATCAAGTAAGGACCACGTGTCAGCCGCCGATCAATCGGTGCGTGTCGATCGGATTCCGCTGTACGAGGTGTACATGCGCATGGCGGAAGAGCTGGCCAAGCGCTCGACCTGTGCGCGCCTGCAGGTGGGGACCGTCGTCACCGATCAGCGCCTCGAGAACGTGCTCGCGATCGGCTACAACGGCAACGCACGCGGTCTCCCCAACAAGTGCGACTCCGCGGTGCCGGGCAATTGCGGATGCATTCATTCGGAGATGAACGCCCTCGTGAAAGCGCCCGGCAACGTGCGCGACAAGGTCGTGTTCGTGAGCGCCTCGCCCTGCGTGATGTGCGCCAAGCTGATCATCAATTCCGGCGTCACCCACGTGTTCTACCGCAAGGCCTACCGCGATCCCTCGGGTGTGGAAGTGTTGCAGCAGGGCGGCGTCGTGCCGGTGCTGTACGACCGCTGGATGACGGCGTGGAGAAACGGTGCCTGACGGAAACGGATCGGGCCGGTTATTACGTGCCCTGAGAGGGCACGCTCGGCGCAGAGTGCGCCCTCTAAGGGCGCACCAAATTGCCGAGCCCGGGCTCTTAGCCCGGGTATACTGACGATGGACGAACTAGACCGCCTGTTCTCATTATTGGTCGCCGCGCTGGCGCGCGAGACGCGCGTCGCCGTTCCCTTCCCCGCGTCCGACGTATACGAGCGGCTGGTGCCGTATCGCTCCAACCGCTCCCGGCTCAACGTGGCGACCCACCAGGACTACGAGATGGCGGTGCTGCGGCTGCTCGCCGGCGAGCGCAGCTACGTGCAGCTCGAACCCGAGAACGTGCGCGAAGCGATGCAGCGCGAGATCGCGACCATCAACCCCGACCCGGCGTACTTCCGGACGTTTCCCGACGCGCAAGTGATGGTGAACGGCCGCGCCGCCGAGCGCGTGCTCCTCGCCGATCGGGCGTATGCGCCGTCCAGCGCAGCCGAGGATGAAGAACTGCTGGACACGACGGGCGAGAATCCCGTTCCCGTGCCATTCGCTCCGCGGGCGGCGTTCCGGGCACCGAAGCCGAAAGACGCGCTCACTGCGAATCAATGCGAGTATTGCGGCGGCGTACTGCCCGCGAAGCGCGACGCGCGCTTCTGCCCGCACTGCGGGCAGCCGCAGGAGGGCGAGCTCAAGTGTCCCGGCTGTGGCAGCGCGCTGGACGTCGGTTGGGCGTACTGCCTGGCGTGCGGACGCCCCACCGGATTCGAATGACGGTCGGACGGCCCGACGGCCGGACGGCCAAGGTCGCGGTTATCGCAGGAGATGGCATCGGGCCTGAAGTGATCGAGGCTGCGATTCCAGTGCTCGACCGTGTCGCTGCCAAGCACGGACTCATGCTCGCGTGGGAACGCCTTCCTTATTCAGCTGATCACTACCTCAGGACCGGGGAAACGCTTCCCGACCCGGCGTTTCGCCACCTCCGTGACGACGTCGACGCGATCCTGCTCGGCGCGCTCGGCGATCCGCGCGTTCCGGGAAACGAACATGCGCGCGACATCCTGCTCGGTTTGCGATTCAAGCTCGATCTGTACGTCAATTTTCGGCCCGTGGAGTTGCTGCACCCCGACCTGACGCCCCTCCGTAATCAAGACGCCATCGATTTCGTCATTTTTCGCGAAAACACCGAAGGCCAATATCTCGGACGCGGGCACGCCTCCGACGACGAGTTCGTCGCGGAAGAAGTGAATACGGGAAAAGGTGTCGAGCGGATCATCCGGGCCGCCTTCGCGTGGGCCCAGGCGCACGGCAAACATCGCGTGACGATGAGTGACAAGTCGAACGCGATTCCCGCGCACCGGATCTGGCAGGAGAAGTTCGAGGCGGTCTCTCGGGAATACCCGGACGTCGCCGCCGAGCACCGCTACGTCGACGCCCTCGCGCTCGAGCTGGTGCGTGAGCCGCAGCGCTTCGAAGTCATCGTGACGAACAACCTCTACGGAGACATCCTCTCCGATCTCGGCGCGGGGCTGGTGGGGGGGCTCGGACTCGCCGCGAGCGCAAACCTGCACCCCGGCAGCCGCCCGGCGCTGTTCGAGCCGGTGCATGGCTCGGCGCCGTCTCTCGCCGGCAAGAGCGTCGCGAACCCCATGGCGGCCATGTTGACGGGTGGTTTGATGTTCGAGCACTTTGGCCATCCAGACGCCGCTCTTGACCTTAAGCGGGCGGTGCGGGCGGCGCTTACGGCGGACGTTCGGTCTCCTGACCTCGGTGGCAGCGCCAGCACACGGGCGGTGGCAAAGGCAGTGACCGCGCTGATTTGAGGTTTTGTTGATAGACCCTGCGATTATTTGTGGGGTACAGCTAGCACTTAATTCCGTCCTGCGAAGGGATGAGGTGGTCGTATGCCACCGCTTCCGTTGGCGAAAATCCTGAACGTCGCCATTCCCGCTCTATCGGGTGAAGCACGCGCTGTGCTCGACGTGCTGGCGTGCAAGAACGGTCTCCTCCCCGCTGCGGGCGATGTCGCCACCTTCGTAGGGCTGCGCACTCGCCATCAGGTTGCCCGGACCCTCCGGCGCGCCAGCCTTCCGCCGCTCGAGGAGCTCGCCGGGTGGACGCGCCTCTTCTATTGGGTCCTCCAGTCGGAGCAGACGGGCGCATCGCTGCTCGCGCTGGCGCGCGCGTCGCACCTCGAGCCCGCCACCTGCTACCGGCTGGTCCGGCGCCTCATGGGGCAGCCGTGGTCGTGCGTGCGCCGCGGTGGCATTGCCGGCGCGATTCTACGGTTCCGCACGCTCTGGAAGGACAGCGGCATGCGGGAGCTGGCGCTGCGGCCGCACGTGCAGGCGGTCGCCCAGCGCCAGACGAGTCCCTTGACCCTCCGTCGTGCCGCGCCAGCTCCGGCGATCGAGGCACGCAAGCCTCGGGGCGTCCTGGCGGCACGACTGCAGATCGGCGGCTACCCCTTCGACGTCTCCGTCACGCCCGATGGGACCGGCTGGCTGACGCGCACGCACGCCGCCGTGCTCCAGCGCCTGCGGCTCGAGCCACTCAGTGAGATGGGCGCCCTACCTGTTGGCGTCGCACCCACGCGCATCGTGCTCGCACCATCCGGTGACCGCGCCTGGGTCACGAACCAGTTCACGAAAGACGTCGCCGTCGTCGATCTGGCGTGGGGACGCCGCACCGGCGCGATCACCATGGAAGGCGACCCGCTGGGCGCTGCGTTGTCGCCCGATGGCCGAACCCTGTACGTCACCACCAATCTCGACCGCCTCTGTGCCTGCGCGCTGTCCGACAACGGCGGCCGCGTCGTCCGGTGCGTTGCCCTTCCTCAGGCGTGCACGGAGCTGGCGGTCCATCCGGCGGGCAATCGCGTGTACGCACCGACCTGGAAAGCGGGCGGCATCCTCGAACTGGATGCCCGCAGCCTCGCCATCGTCCGTCGCTATGAATTGGGCGGCCAACCGCTCGGCGTGGCGATCTCGCGCGACGGGAGGCGGCTGTACAGCGGCAACGAGCACGGCTGGCTGGATCTCGTCCATCTGGCGACCGGACAGATCGTGCGACGGAAATTCGCGACCCCGGCGGACGAGGTCGCGCTGACTCCCGATCAGAGTGTCGTGTACGCGAGCCTGCGGACCGCGGGGCAAATCGCGATGCTGGATGCTCACACGCTGGAGTCGGTCGGTACGCTGGAGCCGGGCGGGCTCCCGCGTCATATCGCGTTCGACCGGCTCGGCACCCTCGCCGTCGTGGCCAACGAGGCCGGCTGGGTGGACGTCGTGCGGTGATGCGCGCGCGCTGAGACGCCGGCGCCCGAAAACACGAGCGGCGGATGGGGAACAATCCCGTCCGCCGCTCGTGTTTTGGCCTAACGACCTACCGTCGCACCGACTGCAAGCTCATATTCCGCCCACTTATGATGGAGTTCCTCTCATGAAAACCCAGGGCGCCACCAAAGACGTCGTCTTCCTGTCGGGTGTACGGACGGGATTCGGGTCCTTCGGCGGCTCTGTGAAGGACTTGTCGGCCATCGAGTTGGGCGCGGCGGCGTCGCGGCATGCTATCCAGCGCTCCGGCGTTCCCGCGAGCGACTTCGGTCACGTCGTGTTCGGCAACGCGCTCCAGACATCGGCGGACGCCATCTACATGGCCCGCCACGTTGGGCTCAAGGCCGGCCTGCCGATCGAGACGCCGGCGGTGACGGTGAATCGGTTGTGCGGCTCCGGCTTCGAGGCGATCACCCAGGGCGCCCAGCTGATCCTCCTTGGCGAAACCGAGGCAGTACTGGCCGGCGGCGCGGAGTCGATGAGCCAGGCACCGCACGTCGTGCGCGGTGCGCGTTGGGGTTTGCGCCTCGGCCCGGCGCCACTCGAAGACTTGCTGTGGGAATCCCTGAAGGACCCGCAATGCGGGCTCTCCATGGCTGAGACCGCCGAGAGCCTGGCCGAGAAGTACAAGCTGACGCGCAAAGAGGTGGACGAAGTCGCCGTCCTGTCACAGCAGCGCGCGAAGCAGGCGTGGGACGCGTGCGCCTTCCAGGACGAAGTCGTGCCCGTCACGATCAAGGTGAAGGGGAAGGAAGTCGAGTTTCGCGCCGACGAGCACATGCGCCCCGGCACGACGCTCGAGATCCTCAGCGCGCTCAAGCCCTACTTCAAGAAGGACGGCCTCGTGACCGCGGGCAACGCATCCGGCATCGCCGACGGCGGCGCGGCGACCGTGCTGGCCAGTGAGGAATACGCGAAGGCGCACGGGTTGAAGCCGCTTGGCCGTCTCGTCGCGTGGGCCGTGGCCGGCGTCGAGCCGAAGCACATGGGCATCGGGCCGGCTCCCGCCGCGCGCAAGGCGCTCGAGAAGGCGAAGCTGAAACTCGAGCAGATGGATCTCGTCGAAGTGAACGAGGCGTTTGCGCCGCAGTACCTGGCGGTGGAGCGCGAGCTCGGCCTCGATCGCACCCGCACGAACGCCTGCGGTGGAGCGATCGCCATCGGCCACCCGCTGGCGGCGAGCGGCACGCGCATCACGATTCACTTGCTGCACGCGCTGCGCCGGGAGAAGAAGCGGTTTGGGCTCGGCTCGGCGTGCATCGGCGGCGGGCAGGGGGCGGCGGTGATCGTCGAAGCCTTGTGACCGACATCCTCCTCGGGGCGATCGGTGTGATCGCACTCTATCTCTTTTCGGGCCTCCGCGTCCTGCGTGAATACGAGCGCGGCGTGTACTTCCTGCTCGGCCGGCTGCGACCCACGAAGGGACCCGGGCTGATCTTTCTCCCTCCGGTGCTGGCACGTATGCAGAAGGTGTCGCTGCGCGTGATGGCGATCGACGTGCCACCGCAGGACGTGATCACGCGCGACAACATCTCCATCAAGGTCAATGCCGTCCTGTACATGCGCGTGAAGACGCCCGACAAGGCCGTCGTGGGAGTGGAGAATTACCTCTACGCCACGAGCCAGCTCGCGCAGACGACGTTGCGGTCGGTGCTGGGTGAGACGGAAATGGACGAGCTGCTCGCGAATCGCGACAAGATCAACGCGATCCTGCGCCAGACGATCGACACGCGCACGGAAGACTGGGGCATCGAGGTATCGGCCGTCGAAGTAAAAGACGTCGATCTGCCGCCGGAAATGAAGCGGGCGATGGCCCGTCAGGCCGAGGCCGAGCGCGAACGGCGGGCCAAAGTCATCAACGCCGAGGGCGAGCTGCAGGCGGCGGAGAAGCTCGCGCAAGCCGCGCACATCATCGGCAAGGAGCCGGCCGCGATTCAGCTACGCTACCTGCAGACCGTCAACGAAATCGCGTCGGAAAACAATTCGACGACGATCTTCCCCATCCCGATCGATCTGCTCAAGGGCTTGATGGATCGGATCACAGACTCGAGCAGCCGCGCACTTCCCGAGCGGACGTCCGGAGAGCGGCTGCCGGTGCCCGGCGATAAAGAGAAGGCGAAGGTGTGATGGAGAAGGATCTCATCAGTCAGGAGGCGCTGGAGCGCATCATCAAGCGCGCCGCCGAGCTGCAGGCCGGCGAGCATGACGTCGGCGACGGGCTCACGAGCACCGAGGTCCTGGCGCTCGGCAAGGACGTCGGCATCCCCGATCGCTACCTCCGCCAGGCGATGCTCGAGGAGCAG
>DASPXJ010000052.1:0-31354 GCA_035637355.1 Gemmatimonadales bacterium | reverse complement strand
ATTGAGATCGAGAAAACATTGGACGAGTCCGAAAAGACGTTTGTCCTCGCACACGAAATCGCGCATCTCATTTTGGAAAACCTGGTGCCGACACCGCATCCCAGCATCCGTGCCGCGATTGGCACCTTTTCCTACACCGAGATAGAGCGGCTTTGTGATATCTGTGCCGAGGAATTGTTACTGCCGCTGGAATGGCTGCGAGATTGGGTGGATCCTCGGGTACCGTCATTCACCGTCGTCGAAGAGGTCGCCCATATCTCTCGTTGCCAGATCGAGACCGCGGCATCCGTCATCATCAAGAATGGGCTATGGAGCGCGAAGCTTTACTGGTGTAGTTGGAAGAATGGCGCGACCATCGTTGATCGGTCGTGTCCACCCGATGAGCCCGCCGTCCTTGCCAGCGTTCGTCTGCCGCTGCCGCGAGTGACGCAGGCTTCACTGCCGAGCCGGGTCGTGCAGCGCGACGTTGCTGTCGAATTCGGCGATCAGCGGTGTCGATATCATGTCGAGTGGTTCATTTTCAGTAGAGAAAAAGCGCTCGCCTTGTTGTATTAACATTCTAGCGCTTCTTACGGTATGCTGCCGCGCAGCTCGAGCTCGCCCTGCACCGGCATGTTGGCGGGGCGGTAGCGGTCGATCATGCCGGTGTGGTTCTTGAAGCCGTATTTGCGCCGTAGCTTTTCGATGCGTCGCGAGAGCGCTTCCGTGTACTCGCGCGGCGCACCTGCCTGTCGCGCGTAGGCTCGGGTGTAGCGCGCCACCAAATCCGGAAAATGCTCACCAAGAACAGGCAAGAAGCGGTCGCGGACTGCGGCATAAAGTCGCAGCGTCCCGGCATGCACAAAGTGGGCGCCGGCGTCCCGCGCGGCGGCGAACAAGGCGTCCAGGTGCGCGATGTCGTCCGTGATGCCCGGCAGCACCGGCGCCACGATCAGTCCGGCATTGACGCCGGCTGCGACGAGTTTGTGCAGCGCGCGCAGCCGGGCTGCCGGAACCGGCGAGCGCGCCTCGAGCTTCCGCGCGAGCTGCGCATCGTGCGTGATCAGCGAGACGTGCACCTGTAGCTCGTTGCGCTGCTGCAATCGCAGGAGCACGTCACAATCGCGGGCAATGAGTGGACTCTTGGTGATGATGCCGAACGACAACCCTTCACAGCGCGTCAGGCGCTGCAGCACTGCCCGCGTGAGGCGAAATCGTCGCTCGGCGGGCTGATAGGGATCGGTCGCCGTGCCGACGACGACGCACTCGCCCAGTGGCACCCGCTTCAGGTCGGCGTCGAGCGCACCGACCACTTGCTCCTTTACGAAAATCCGCCGTTCGAACGCTTCCCAGCCGTGTGCGCCACGGTAATCGGCGAACTCGGCGTCGGTGAGCTTGCCGGCGTCGTGCGCCCGCTCCACGACGTAACGGTGCGTATAGCGCGCATAGCAGTAGCTGCAGCCGAACTCGCACCCGACGTAAGGGTTGAGGGACCAATAATCCATGCCGGTTGCGGAGGGCGGATTGAGGACACGATGCGGTGTGAGCGAAACGAACCGGGTGCCACGGAGGCGCTCGTCCAGGATGACGGGCGGACGGCCGGACGACCTGTCGGCCGGCAAAAGGGGAAGTTGGTGCGGAGGAGCTTTGGGAGGGGATTCCCGGGGCTTTCGGACCGCCATACACCCCGAATATAACCCGAAACTTATCGAGCGGCTAGCCGTCTCCAGGCGAAGTACACCGGCACACCCAGCAAGACCAGCGCGAGCCCCAGCATCGCGTAGGTCCGCGTTGCATGCTGGACCAGCAGGTCCACGGCGATCAGCCCGGTGAGACCGACGTACAGTGCGGGCAGCCACGGATATCCCGGCGCGCGCACCGGCCGCGGGAGATCGGGACGCCGTTTCCGCAGCCGGAACAGGCCGATCGCCGTCACGGCGTAAAACACGACGGCGGCGAAGATCACGAAGTTGAGGAGCTGGCTGTACGTGCCCGACAGGCACAACACACACGTCCACACCGCCTGCACGATCAGCGCGACGGCGGGCGTCTTATAGGTGGGATGCAGAACCGCCGCGGATTTGAAGAACAGATTGTCCTGCGCCATCGCGTAGTACACGCGGGCACCGGAGAGAATCAGCCCGTTGTTGCAACCGAAGGTCGAGATCATGATCGCGATCGCCATGATGTAGAGCCCGGGCGCCCCGAGCATGGCTTGCAACGCGGCCGTGCCGACGCGGTCCTGCGGGGCGTTGGCGATGGCGTCGGCCGGCAGCACGACGAGATAGGCGACGTTGGCGAGCACATACAGCGCGGTGACGGTCAGCACGCCGGCGGCCATCGCGAACGGCACGTCTTTCTCGGGATGCTTGAGCTCTCCGGACGCAAACCCGACGTTATTCCAGGCGTCCATCGAGAAGAGCGAACCGACCATCGCCGCGCCGATCACCGGAATCATGGCGAGCGTGAGGCCGCCCTGCGGCCAGAAGTTCGCGCCGAAATTGGCGGCGATCGCTGCGGCGTTCCGGCCGATCGTGATGCCGAGCAGCACGAGGCCCGCGAGCGCGGCCGTCTTGATCGCGGTGAGCGAGGTCTGAATGAATGCGGCGGTGCGCACGCCCCGGACGTTGATCCACGTCAGCAGCGCGATGGAGGCAATCGCGAAGATGCGTTGCGGTGACAACCCGACCGCGATGTCGCCGATCGGCTGCGGGAGGTGCAGCGTCGTGCCGAGGAAGACGTCGGGCGTGAGCCCGGGAATGAGCACGGAAGTGAACCGCGCGAACGCCACGGCGACGGCCGCGATCGTGCCGGTCTGAATCACGACGAACAGCGTCCAGCCATAGAGGTAGCCGAACAGCGGGGAGACGCCCTCGCGCAGATAGACGTACTGGCCGCCCGCCTTGGGGAACATCGCCGCCAGCTCGCCATAGCTGAGCGCGCCCAGCAGCGTCACGACACCGGAGAGCGCCCACACGATCAGCAGCAGCGACGGGCTGTGCACTTCCCGCATGATCTCGGCGGCGACGATAAAGATGCCGGATCCGATCATGGACCCGACGACGAGCGCGGTGGCGTCGAGACGCGAAATCGCGCGGACGAACTCGACCCGCTGCGGTTGGACGGGGGTAGCAGTCATGAGGCTGATAACCTAGTTCTCATTCCCGGAGGCCGCTATCTTTGCGGTTCACCGCCTCCCGGAGATACCGTGCGTCTCCTGCCGCGCGAAGAAGAGTTTTTCGATCTGTTCACTGAAGTCGCCAATCGGAACAAGGAAGCCGTCGGGTATCTGCGGAAGCTGTTCGAGGCACCCGCCGACCGGCGAACGCCCCACATCGAAGCGTTGAAGCGGCTGGAGCACGAAGCCGACCAGGTGACGCACGAGGTGGTGAACCGCCTCGATCGCACCTTCATCACGCCGCTCGACCGCGAAGACATCCATCAACTGGCCTCCGATCTCGACGACGTCATGGACGCGATGGACGGCACCGGCCGGCGGGCGCAGATCTTCCGCCTGGGCGCGGCGCCCCAGGGCGTGCTGCGGCTGCTGGATGTGCTGGAGCGGATGATGGGCGTCCTGCTGGAGGCGGTGAGCCGGCTGAAAAAGGGCGACGACGTCATGAAGTACTGCGTCGAAGCGAAGCAGCTCGAAGAAGAGGGCGACGCGATCTACCACGAGGCGCTGGGGCAGCTGTTCGAAAAAGAGCGCGACGCCATCGAGCTGATCAAGTGGAAAGAGATTTACGACAATCTGGAGGGCACGCTCGACCAGGCCGAGGACGTCGCCAACGTGGTCGAGTCCATCACGATCAAGCACGCCTGATGCCGGCCTCCGTCTGGTTCGTGCTGGCGATCCTGCTGGTCGCCCTCACGTTCGACTTCATCAACGGTTTTCACGACGCGGCGAACTCCATCGCCACTGTCGTCTCGACGCGCGTGCTCTCGCCGAGCGCCGCCGTCGTGTGGGCGGCATTCTGGAATTTCGTCGCGGCGTTCGTCTTCGGCACCGCGATCGCCAAGATGGTGGGCAAGGGCCTGATCGATTTGAGCGTCGTCGATTCGACGGTCGTGCTCGGCGGCCTGCTTGGGGCCATCATCTGGGACCTCGTGACGTGGTGGCTGGGACTGCCGACGTCCTCCTCCCACGCGCTCATCGGTGGGTATGCCGGCGCCGCCGTCGCCAAAGCGGGATTTTCCGCGATCATCGCGAGCGGCTGGACCAAGACGCTGATCTTCATCGTCGTCGCGCCCGTGATGGGCTTCATGCTGGCGCTGCTCCTGACCGTCGCGCTGTCGTGGGCATTGCGACGATCACTGCCGCGCAGAGTCGACAAGGCATTCCGCGTGTTACAGCTCGTTTCTGCGGCGGCCTATTCCCTGGGCCACGGGACGAACGACGCGCAGAAGACGATGGGCATCATCGTCGCGCTACTGGTGACGAGCCAGGCACTGTTCGTGAATTTCCCGATCCAAGCGTTTCACCTCACGAACGCCGACCACATCCCGGTATGGGTAATCCTCGCTGCCCATGCCGCGATCGGCCTCGGCACGATGGCGGGCGGCTGGCGCATCGTGAAGACGATGGGCCAGCGGATCACCAAGCTGACGCCTTTCGGTGGCTTCGCCGCCGAGACGAGCGGTGCCATCACCCTGTTTGTCGCTTCGCATTTCGGCATCCCGGTGAGTACCACGCACACGATCACCGGCGCCATCACGGGCGTGGGCGCGGCGCAGCGCTTCTCCGCCGTGCGGTGGGGCGTGGCGCAGCGCATCGTGTGGGCGTGGATGTTGACGATCCCGGCGTCGGCGGGAATCGGCGGGCTGACCTACCTGCTGTTGCGGGCGGTCGTCTAGTCGAGCTTCAGGGTCAGGACCCGCCGCTCCGTCATTTCTTCGATTGCGTAGCGCACGCCCTCACGCCCGAGCCCCGAAGCCTTGGCGCCGCCGTACGGCAGACGATCCACGCGGAATCCGGGAATGTCGTTGCCGTTGACCGCACCGACGTCGAGCTCGGCGTGGAGCCGGAACATCGTCTGCAGATTGGTCGTGAACACGCCCGCCTGTAATCCATAAGGAGATGCGTTCGCCCACGCGATCGCGTCGTGCAGCGACTGGTACGGCGTGACGGTCACGAGCGGCGCGAAAACCTCTTCGCAGTTCACCTTCATGTCGGCGCTCGTGTGGGTCAGGACGGTCGGCTCCAGATACACGCCTCTGCGCTTGCCTCCCTGCTCGATCTTGGCGCCACCCGCCACCGCTTCCGCAATCCAGCGTTCCACCCGCTCGGCCGCCTCGAGCGCGATCATCGGCCCGACGTCCGTCTGTTCGTCGAGCACGTTCCCGACCTTCAACTGCTGAACCCGTCGAGTAAAGGCGTCGAGGAACGGGGTATAAACAGATTCGTGGACGTAGATGCGCTGCGTGGAGATACACGACTGGCCGGCGTAGGTGAAGCCGCCGACGGCGCAGCGCGACGCCGCCCAGGTGAGGTCGGCATCCGGCTCGACGATCACCGCCGCATTGCCGCCCAGCTCGAGCAGCACGCGCTTGCTGCCGGCCTTGGCGCGGATCGCCCAGCCGGCCTTGGCGCTGCCGGTGAACGTGATCACGCGGACGCGCGGATCCTCGATCAGGATTTGCGCGACCTCCACCGAACAGGGGACGATGTTGACGGCGCCGTCCGGGTAGCCCGACGCGTTGACGAGGTCGGCGAGGCGCAGCGTCGTGAGCGGATCCTGCGGCGGCGGCTTGAGGGTGATCGTGGCGCCGCACGCCATCGCCGGGGCGATTTTGTGGGCAGCGAGCAGCACGGGAAAGTTGAACGGCGTGATCCCCGCGACCGGAGACAGCGGGAAGCGGCGCGTGATGGCGATCCGGCCCGTGCCCGCCGGCACGACGTCGGCCGGCAGCACTTCACCGCCGATCCGCGTGGCTTCCTCGGCGGCGTCGCGGAACACGAAGACGGCACGGTCGAGCTCGATGCGCGCCTGGGAGATGGGCTTGCCCGCCTCGAGCGCGAGTGTGCGCGCGAGGTCGGTGCGAGCCGCCTCCAGCCCGTCGGCGACTTTTCGCAATGCTGCCGCCCGCGCATGGGCGGGCATGTCGCGGCTGGCGCGCGCGGCGGCGACGTTGGCGTCGAGCGCCGCACGCATTTCCTCCGGCCCAGCGAGCTTGACCGCTCCTACTTCACTGTTGTCCTGCGGTGCACGAATCAGGGTCGATGTCGTCATAATCAGTCGGAGAACAGCCTCCGCAGGCCCCGCTCTGTCTCGGCCAATGCCTCCTGGAAGTGCTGCAGCTCGCCGCCGTAGCCGAATCGCAGGAATCCGGGCATGCCGAAATGATCGCCGGGGCAGAGCAGCACGCTGTGCTGCGCGCGCAGCTTCTCGACGACTTCGAGCGCCGGGATCGCGCCGCGATAGCGCGCCCAGCAGATCGCGCCCGCGTGGGGCGGATGCCAGGTGAAGGTGTCGCCAAACGTCTTGAGCCACGCCTCCATCACCGGATAGTTCGCGTGCAGGATGCGGCGGGTGCGCTCGATGAGCTTCTCGCGCGCGTGCGGCTCGAGCGCGACGGTCGCGAGGTGATCGGACGCGCCGGAGGGACCAATCGTCGTGTAGTCGTGGCGAGTCCACGCCTCCAGACTGAACGCGGGCTGCGCGACGATCCAGCCGACCCGCAGTCCGGGCAGGCCGTAGGCCTTCGACAGGCCGTTGACGATGATCACCTTGCTATAGCCCGAGCCCCAGAAGCTCTGGGTCGTTTTCCCGTCGCGCTCGGCGCCCTGATAGACCTCATCGGCCAGGATCCAGGCGCCCACTTCCGCCGCGCGGTCCAGGATCACCTTGCGCGACGCGTCGCTGAGCACGTGGCCGGTAGGGTTATGCGGGTTGGTGACGACGACGAGTTTGGTGCCCGGCGCGATCGCGGTGCGAATCTCCTCGGCGTAAGGCTCCCACGCTTCCTTCTCGTGCAGCTGGAACGGCCGGACTTCCGCGCCGAAGTTCTGCGCCAGCCCCCAGGTCTGGAGGTAGTTCGGCATCATTACGGCGACTTTGTCCCCCCCCCCGGGCTCGAGCAGCCGCCAGCAGGTGACGAAGTTCGCTTCGGAGCTGCCGGTGGTGACGAGCACATGGTCGGGCGATGCGCCGGGATAGAGGGCCGCGATGCGCTCGCGCAGCAGGTCGGTGCCGTTCGATTGCGCGTAGCCGAGCCGGACGTCGAGCAGCGGCAGCGCGGAGGCGCCGGCGAGGCCGAGCAGCTCCTGGATGGTCAGCGGATGCACGCCGGATTCGGAGAGGTTGAAGCGCACCCGGTTTTCCCAGGTGCTTTGCCAGCGTTCCAGCTCGAAGGGGACGAATTTAGGGCTCATGGCTCGTAAAGCTCGCGCAAGTCCCGGGGTTTCTCCAGCCAGTAATCGGGTGCGAGGTCTGCGAGGTCGGCACGGTCGAACGGGCCCCACAGCACGGCCGCGGTCTTGACGCCCGCCGCTCGACCCGATTCCATGTCATGCCGCGAGTCCCCCACGAAGACGGTGCTCTCGCGTGGAACCCCCAATACATCCATGGCTTTCAAAACGGGCTCGGGATGCGGCTTGGAATGCGTCACGTCATCGCAACCGAGCACGAGATCGAATGCCTGATCGAGCCCCGAAATGCGCAGCCCGCGCATGGCGCCGTCGCGCAGCTTGCTGGTGACGAGGCCGAGTCGTTTACGGTTTTCTTTTAGACGCAGTATTTCTTCGACGACTCCCTCATATGGTCGTACAAGTGCATCGTGGTGCGTGAGGTTGTAGGTCCGGTACGTCTGGACCATTGCCTCGATCTCTTCCTTATCGTCCGTGATCTGGCCGAACTGCGCCCACAGCGGCGTGCCGAGGCCCTTGATCCACATGTCATCGGGGGGCATCGGCTCGTTGCAGCGGTGCAGCGCCATCGTGTGGCGGTAGGAGCGCAGGATCAGCTCGATGGAGTCGATGATCGTGCCATCGAGGTCGAAGAGGAAAGTGTCGAGCGTCACAAGGGAGAATCTACAGCGAGCTAGCCAGCGACGGATATCACCACGGCGATGAGCTCCACCGAGGTACAGCATTCGCCCGTCTGCGCCGGCGGCAGGTGCTGATGCCACGATAGCAGGTCGGTTATCGCGAGCGGCTCGCGACGCGATAGCACGTCCTCCAGCAACAACTCTTCACCTGCCGTCATCCCCAACGCGAGCCGTGACACCAACGCATCGAGTGCGCCGAGCTGCTCGCCATCGCCGCGGCGGGCCGCGCGCCGGGCGGCCGACAAGACCCACGGAATCAGCCGGCGCGCAAACCGGTCGCGATCGCTCGCGCGCCAGCGGGCGTCCTGAACAGCGGCGAGTCGTGACCGGATGAGCGGCACAGCGACGTCGATGGCCTGCCGCAGCAAGTCGCGGTCGCAGGGGATGGACCGCGCAGTCGCCGCCGCTGCCAGTATCCGTGTAGCGGCAGCGGGGCTCGCGCGCGCGACATCGCCTTCGATGACGATCGCCTCGATCAGGTTCGCAATGCGCACGATGAGAACGGTGCCCGGCTCTCCGACGACGGCCGCGCACGATCCTCCTGGAGCGCCGCGGTCTGGAGCGGCAAGCAGGGCGAGCTGATCGCACCAATCCAGCCGGCCGCCGGTTCCCGCGGCCTGCTGCGCGCCGACCTTCGTCGCCAGGCGCTCTTCGATGGCGAGCGCTCCCGCGAGAGGCGCCGGCGGCAGGAAGGTGATGGTCGAGATCGCGCTGTGCGACGAGCCGAGCCGATCGATGCGGCCGACGCGCTGCGCCAGGCGCGCCGGACTCCAGGGTAGATCGTAATGCACGACTCGTTCGGCGTCCTGCAGGTTGAGTCCTTCGCTCAGGAGATCGGTGGCGATGAGGACGTCGGTCTCGAGGGCCGCGGGCGGCAGTGGGGCCCCCTGCGCGCGGGGCGCGAAGGTTCGCAGCACGTCCCGGCGGGCGGCGTCCCCCGCGGCAAATCGGCCGACGTGCCCGAAGACCGCCGCGACCCGCCGGTGGCGAAACCGTTGCATCAGGTAGCGGGCCGTGGGCTGCGCATCCGTGAAGACGATGGTCTTGGCGGGCCGCGCGGTCAGCACCCGGTCCAGCGCGTCGGCCTTGGGATCGGTTGCCGGCGCACGTTTGAGCAACTCACGCAGCCGGTCGAGGACACGACGGTCGTCTACTAGGCGCGCGCCGTTCGACGCAGGACGCTCGAGCAAGAGCGGAAAGAGCACAAGCTGAATATCGGATTCGGCCGCGCGTGGAAAACAGCGCTGAAACTCCCGCGACGTCAGCGCACGCCCTTCGGTCGCGGCGCGGATCGCGAGCTGCAGATAGGCTTCGTGGCGAATCAGCGCGGCGCGGAAAGCCGGCAGGCTCGATGCCAGGCGGCGCAGCAACATCAGGCGCAGCAACGCTGCCGCTCCGCCACCGGCGCGTAATCGCGTCACGCCGGCGGCGAGCTCACCGAGCAGTGCGTCGGCCGCCGGACCGGCGCGCAGCGCTTCAGTGGTCGATCGCGGGAACACCATGCTGACCGGTCCACCGTCGTAGCTGTGCTGCACGCGCTCGCGCGAACGCGCGACAATCACGCGCGCGACCGCGCCGTGAGCCAGGGAGCGATCGGCCTCGCGCGCCGCGGCGCTGCGCAAGGACGGAACGCCCAGCGCGGCGAGCGCGTGGTCCCGAAGAAAAAGGCGAAGCAGGTGTAGGAGGTCGGCGATGCTGTTGTGGATCGGGGTGGCGGACACCAGCAGCACCCGGCTGCCGACCACGAGGCGGGCCAACGCTCGATAGCGGTTCGTGTCTGGATTGCGGAAGCGGTGGGCCTCGTCGACGACGAAGAGACGGGTTGGGGGTTGTAGGGGCACGACATGTCGTGCCCCTACAGACCGGGAACCCAGGCTCAACGATTCATGTGTAATGATCGGCGTTTCCTGTACGCCGAATCGATTCAGCAAGTCGCGCCATTGCGAAACGAGCACGGCGGGGACGACAAGCGTGAACGGTTCCTGGCGGGCGAGAGCGACGGCGAGCGCGACGTATGATTTCCCGAGCCCAACCGCATCGGCCAGAAGCGCGCCGCCGTGCCGCGCGATAATCGCGGTCAGCCGCCTGGCGGCGGGGACCTGGTGTGGCGCGAGCCACGCCGGGGGGGGCCATTGCGAGGCCGCCGCGGCGTCTGGCGCCAGCGACGGCCCGTCGAGCAGCGCCCGCGCCGCGCTGCCGACGACGTCGCACGGCTGTGCTTCCCCCGCCGGCCGGAGCGCCACGGCGAAGGGCTCCGGGACCGGGACGAGATGCTCAGAAAGAATCCGCGGCCAGCGCGCGGCGGTCGGCGCCATCGAGTTCGAACGCATCAGCGATGAGATCGTCAGCGGACTCACAGCGGTGACCGCGGCGCGCGAGCTCCGCCCAGACTGCGGAGCCAGCGGCCGGCACGGGCAAACCGCGCACGACACGCGCATTGAAGCGACGAAAGCCGCCCCGCGCGGGATCGGCCACCAGCCGCGCCAAGGCCGTCAGCCAGCACGAGTTGAACAAAGCGGCGAGCGCTGCGGCATCGGCGGAATCGCGCGTTGCAATGCCGTAGACGGTATTGAGGGGGACGCCGTCCGGGGCTGGCACGGCGGCGCTCAGACGGCGGCCGAGGTCCGGCCAGATGACCCGATGTGGCGCGGACGCGAGACCGGTGCGAAACAACTGCCAGGGCGGGCCACTTCGATAGTCGGCGCGGCGCCGTAACCGGTCTTCATGACCCGACAAACGCTCCGTGAGCTCGCGCGGCAGGCGGTCGAAGGGTGTCCCATCGGCGCGGTGTGTCCACAGGACGTAGCGCCCCGGCTTGCAACGCCATGCCGCGATGTCGCGGCCGCGGATGGCAGGCCTCGCACCCACGCATTGGCGATCCACGAGAAACAAGTCGTCGGCTCCCGTTTTCACCCCGAGCTGCGGCGCCCAGCGATCGGCAACGGTGGGGAAGGCGGCCCGCAGACGCCGGCGGATACGATCCGCGCCCGCGAGAAGAATCCACGGACCGTCGCTTTGCAGCTGCCGCTGTTGGACCACCGGAGCGGAAGGCTTTGCTCCCAATGTGGTCGCCGTCAGCTCGGTTCCCGTCGGCTCGGCACGTGCTGCCACCAATGCCATCGGGTATACCGCGGCACCGAACGTTCGCGCGACCAGCTCGCCCAGCGGCACCGCCCGCTCGACGCGCGCGCGGTGCGCGAGCCGCTGGCGCAGCGGTTCGGCGTAACCGCTGGTCGCGAGCTTGGCGGGAACGAGCAATGCGACCACGCCGCCAGGCCGCACCAGCTCGAAGGCGCGCTCGGTGAACGCCACGGCAAGATCGGGGAGATGGGCGAAGCCGCGCACTGCGGTGGCTTGCCAGCATGAATAACGGGCTGTGAGCGTCTCGCGGACCCGCGGTGCGAGCCGTTCCGCGCGCACCCAGGGCGGGTTGCCCGTCACGAGGTCGAACCCGCCGCGCAGCATGACGTCGGCGAAGTGCGATTCAAAAGCGAAGAACGGAGCGCCGCCCTCGCGGCGCAGCGTACGCTGCGCGCCACGCAGCTCGCGTAAGCTCTGCCGCAACCGGGCGAGCCGCACTCGCCGCTCCGAGTCGAGCCCGCGCCGGCCGCCGAACAAGTCGCGATTGCGCGCGTCGCCGAGCAGCTCGGCGATCGCCGTCTCCAGAGCGGCGCGGCCTTCGTCCAACAAACTCCCGGCCAGCGCCGCTTCCGAGCAGTCGAGCTCTTCCTGCCCGGCACGCTTTTCCGGGCCAGTGATCAGAAAATTGGTGCGCCGCGCCGCGGCGAGGCGCCGCGCTGCGGCACCTCCCGCACGGATCGCACGCCCGCCCAGTGAGGCTGCCAGCATCAGCGGGTCGAGGAGCGCGTCTCCCTGCCGCACGTGCCCGTTCAAGTTGGGCAGCGGGGCGATCGACGCGAGATCGGCGCCGTCTTCGTCGGCGACCAGGGCCAGCCACAGTCGCAGCTCGGTCAGGCGGACGGCTGTGGGAGTGAGATCAACGCCAAACAGCGAGTGGGCGAGCACGTCGCGCTTCACCGTCAGGGCCGGCCCGTCTCCGGCCGCTCTGCGCAGTCTGACCAGCTCATCGAGCGCTCCCAGCAGGAAGGCGCCGGATCCCGCGGCGGGGTCCAGCACCGTGAGCCCCTGAAGATCGGGTGCCGGGCGCGGCGCAACGCTGTCGTGTACCCACTGAACGGCCGTGCGCGGCGACAGTCCGAACGCTTGAGTCAACAACGCTTCGAGCGCCGCGCGTACGAGCTCTCGCACCAACGAAGCCGGTGTGTAGTAGCTGCCGCTGGTGTGGCGCTCGTCGGGATCCATGACGCCCTCGAACACGCGGCCCAACATGTCGGGCGCGACGAATTCGCCGGCATCGTGCTCGCGCACGGAGAAGTGGAAGCGCTCGAACAGATCGTCGAAGGCCTCCCGCCAATCGGCGTTGCTCCATATCGCGGGCCCATGTTCCCGCTCCAGGCGCGACGGCTCGAACAGACCGCCGTTGAGGAAGGGGACATTGCCCAACGCGCGCGCCGCGCAGCCGCGGCTGGCCGGCGGCCGATTCAAGGCGCCGAAGCACAGCGCGTGGAGGAACGCGCGATGAAAGTGGCGGCGGGTGGCGAGCGCGCGGTCGAGCAGCCGCGCGACGTAGCGGGTGTCGCCGTTCAACCAGCCCTTCGACTGGATGAAATAGAGGAAGAGGACGCGCGTCAGCGCGGTCAGCGTCAGGGCGTGACGATCGAGGCGCGAGCGTGGGGTGCGCAGCCGCTCCGCCAACCGATCCAGCGTGCTCCGAAATGCTCGAAAGAAGCGCGGCGTGACGCCTTCGCTCGCCAGGACTTCCCCGATTCGTAGGGACAGCGCGAGCGCCGACTCGCCCTTCGTCGGAGCGATCCGCTCGAGGGTCGCCAATGCCGAGCCGGTCGGGCTGGGAATGGAAATCGACGCCAGTCGAACGCCGACCGGCCCCGCGGCGCAGACCAGCCGCGGCGGTTGACCGCCCAGCGCGCATGCCAAGCCACGCTCGGCGCCCGCGGCGAGCCGCCGCGCGGTCGCTCGTGCGGCGTCCTCGGGATGCAACGCCTCGACCGCGAACACCCGAAACGCGCCGTAGCGCGCGATCAGGGCGGCGCGCGTGATGCCCGCGGCCGTTGACGCCGACTCGCCGAGCCAGGCCGCGGCCGGCACGTCCTCCCACGCGAGCTCATAGCCGAGCACGCGGAAGAGATCGCGCAGGTCGTCGATCTGCCTGGTGCGGGCGAGAATGTCCCGCAGCACCAAAAACCCCCTCTTGCAGCGAGGGGGTTAAGGTGAAGCTGGATGCTTAGCGATTAGGTACCGAACGACTGCGACACGGTACGATTACGTGCCTTTCTTCAGCCGGATCTCCCCGTTCACCGTGCTCAGCGTCAGCCCGCGCCCACCCGCGCCGATCGTGCCGCGCAGCCGGCGCTGACTGATGCGCCCGGAGATCGTGAGCGGCCAATCGGTCTCGATATCGCCGTTCACCGTGTTGGCCCGAATTTCCGTGTCGAGCTTCCCGGGAAGAATCAGCGTGATCCCGCCATTCACCGTGCTGAACTCGAGATCGTTGGTCCAGTCCGCGCGACCCATTTCCGCGTACACCGAGCCGTTCACCGTCGAAGCCTCGGCGAGGCCCGTCGTGCTCACGCGCACGCTGCCGTTCACGGTGCTCGCCCGGACGTCGCCCTTTAATCCCTCGGCCGACAGCTCGCCGTTCACGGTCTGGCCGTCGAACTCGATGCCCGCGGGCACCTGCACCTCGAAGTCCACCGTCACGTCGTTGTTATCGGTGCTGGAATGCCAGTGGTCACCGGCCTGGCAGCTGTTCTCCTGGCGCGCGCGTGGCGGCGTGGGATAAACGGCGCAGATCGTAATGCCCTCGTCGGTCTCGACGACCTCGATCTTCACGTCGTCGGGATCGGAGCGGCGCGCGTGCTTCGTCGCGTTCACCACCGCCTCGGCGCCACTCGTAAAGGTCGCGCGCACGTCGCCGTTCACACCCTTCACTTCCAGCCGCTTGCCGGCGGCGATCCGGCCATGCCAGTTGAAATCCTGAGCGGCCGCCGTGGTGGCAGCCGCCAGACAGAGCGCCGTCGCGATCAGGAGGGTCCGCATCGTCTCTCCAGTGTCAGTGCGAGTACTGACGGGCGTAGGTGCGCGCGTAGGTCCGGGCGTACTTCGGCGCGTACTGCTTCGCGTATTTGGTTGCGTACTGGCGTGCGTACTGGGTGGCGTAGCTGCGTACGCTGCTCGAGTCGAAATGGAACTCGAAGTTGAAATCGTTGTCGTTGTCGTTGTCGTGGTTTTTGCCCTTGTGCCCGGGCAGCTCGATCTCCACCTCTCCGGGGCGGCGCAGCTTGATGTCGCCGTCGAACGTCTCCACCTCGAGCCGCGCCGGACTCGCGCACCGGCCGATCGTGAACGAGAAGCGATGCTTCCCGGCCCGCACCGTGTCGACCGTGAAGCTCGCGTCGAAGTCGCCGTCGAATGTCGACACCGACCCGGAGACACACGCGGTCGGCGGAATCACCACCGCCACGTCGCCGTCGTGGGTCGCCAGCCGGTAGCTGCCGCTCGTCTTGATCGTGCCGTCGTACGTGATGTCGCCGTCCACCGTGTTGACGTCGATGTTGACCGCGTCGATGCGGGCGAGAATGATGTCGCCGTCGACGGACTCGACCGTGATGTCGCCGGCCGCGTCGGTGATCGTGATGTCGCCTTCCACGGAGTTCACTTCGATACGGCCCTTGGTCTTGGCAAGTGTCACGCCGCCCTCGACCGATTTGAGGGCGACGTTGCCCGTGCCGCCCGTGACCTCGATATCACCCTGCACCGACTCCGCGGTCACGGCGCCGCCCGCCCCATCCACACTGATGTCGGTGTAGGTGCCGCTCAGCGACATCGCCATCCAGGTGGGCACCGTGATGTCGAGATCCACGATGGACGGCGGGCCGCGCCGGCCGGCCGTCCGCACCAGCACGGTGGAAGCCGAGGTGGACACGTCGACCCGGCTGCGGCTCGAGTGGCTGGAACGGACCTTCACGTTGTTCTGATTCCAGGTATGGACGACGATTTCGCCGCCGAAGTTGTTGACGTCGAGCCTGGCGCCGCTCTGCACGGCAACCGTCGTATCTCCGCTGCCCCCCCCCTGGCCGCGGCCCTCACCGCGGCCTTCGCCCTGTTGCAGCGTGAGTGAGACGGCTACCAGTGTCGCGAGTGTCGTCAGCATGTCTTTCGTTTCCTCTCCCTAGCTTTGGCTGGCCAGCGCGTTGGCGCGCCGGAGCAGCTCGATCTTTTGCCGCATCGTGTTCGCAAGATGGAGATTCAGGTACGTATTCCCCGGGTCGTTGCGGAGTGCCTTCTGCACCTGCGCGATCGCGCGATCGATGATCACGAGATTCTCGCGCACCACGCGAACCGTGGCCGTGTCGAGCTTACTCTCGTTGGCGGAGAGCGCATCCTGCAGCTCGGCGATCGCCATGTCCGACTGGACCTTCCAGCGGGCGGCCGGCATGACGCGCGGGGCGGGCGACGGAATCTCAACGATCCGGTTCGCGGACTGTCCGTCGCTACGCAACCCCATCCAGGCGCCGCCTGCCGAGAGCAACACCAGGGCGATGCTTGCCGCGAGTAACTGCCCGACGGTCAAACTGAAACGGCGGCGGACAAGGCGGTCACGTCGCTGGGGCAGGCGCTCCGCCCGAATCTGTTTAGCAATTCCGGGCCAGAGGTCGGTCGCGGGCTCACTGTCCACGAGCGTCTTCGCGTAGGCGACGACACCGCGCAGCTCGCTCAGCGTCGCGTAGCACGCCCCGCAGGTCGCGAGGTGCGCCTCGAGCGCGGCGCGCTCGGCGCTATCGAGCTCGCCGTCCAGGTATTCCGAGAGCCGGTTCGTCCAGAGATCGTTCATCGTTCCAAGTGCCTCCGCAGCGCCATCCGCGCATGATGCAGCTGCGATTTCGACGTGCCCGGTACGACACCGAGCATGCGCGCTATTTCGTCGTGGCGATACCCCTCCACGTCGTGCAACACGAACACCTGCCGGGCTCCCTCGGGAAGGCTCGCGAGCGCTTCCTCGAAGTCCATCGATAGCTCCGGCGTATGTGGCCGCCCCGACACATCCTTGAGCGGCTCCTCATCGGCGATGAACCGGCCCCGTTCGATCCCCACGTTCTTGCGCCGGGCGAGGACCACGTTCACCGCCAGCCGGTGCAGCCACGTCCCGAACGCCGACTCGCCGCGGAAGGTCGAGAGCTTTTTCCAGGCGCGGATGAAGACGTCCTGCGTGACGTCATCGGCTTCATCGGCGTCGAGCATGCGGCGCACCAGCGTATGGACCCGGGCAACGTGAGTCCGGTACAGACGCTCGAATGCACTGGGGTCCCCGCTTCCCGCGAGAGCCGCATCGGCCGCTATGGAGTCAGCAGTCAGAGTATCCTCGAGCACCTGTCGGGGCATGCACGGATTTGGATATCCAAGTGGGGCAAAAGGTTGTAGGGCTATATCCGCCTGAGACTGCCCAAGTTATCGGCCCGGTTGGCGTGCTTGTACGTATTGTCGATCCATGCCGGAATGCGCCGCGCCATGAGGTGGAGCAGGACGGCCACTTCGAGCAGCATGACGGCCGTCAGGGTGATCCCGACGTGGTCAGCCACCCACAGGGCAAAACCCGGCCAGCGCTCGAATGCCACGTCCATGAGCCACCCCGTGACACTCGCCAGTACGTACGCCAGGGCGAAGAAGGTGACAAAGAGGAAGCGCCGCACGACACCCTGCGCCAGGGTGATCGCCTCGTGGTAGGCACGCCGCAGGGCAGCCAGCACCGACCGATGCTGGGTAAAGTGCAGCGTCGTCTCGCCGCTCCTCACTTCCAGGTCCCGCACCCGCTCGGGCCGGCAGGCGAGCTCGGCGTCGGCGCAGACTTCCCGGACCTCGCGCGGCAGCCGGCTCTCGACTCCCCAGCTCACAATCTCGCCCAGCGTGGCTACCGCTCGACCATCCTGGCGAGTCACGCTGGCGTGGTAGACCGCGTTCAAGTTGCGGCGATTCGGCTCGACGGCGTCTTTGAGCGCGACGAGGTGGCCGGCACCGCTCTTGTAGAGCCGCGCGTAGTGGAATTCATCCAGCTCGCGCGGCTGGCTGATGCGTGGGCCGCCTTCGATGCGGTAAAACAGATAATCGAGAATGAGCAGCGTCTGCCGCAGCGGCTCGGGGTACACGCGATCGGGCGTGTCGTTGGGTGTGTGGATCTTGCCGCCGAACACGATGGGCGAGGCTTTGCCCGGCCGCATCGCGACGAGGGCGGTCGCGGGAATGCGCAGGGGCGGCGTGTAGGGCCGGCCGGTGACGGCGCTCGCGAGGCGGCGCACGCCGTCCTTCGCCCGCGCCCAGAGCCCGTTGTTCACTTCCAGGAACGAGACGTGGTCGGTGGTCCCGCCGGCCAGAAAGTTGTTGTACTTGATGCCGTGCAGGTGCGCCGCTTCTTCGAGCAGATCGTTCAGCGAGTCGTAGTCCCCGAAGGGGATCAACACGCGAATGAAGTCGGCGCCCATCGTCTCGCGCGGAATGTAGAGGCGTCCTTCACCCACTGAGTCGATCGAGACGACCGCGCGGATCTGGCGCAGTGCAGCGGGCGACAGCGTGCGTACATATTCGCGCGATCCCGAGACGCCGAAGCGGTAACTGGCGAGCGGCAGCAGCGCGATGGCGATGGCGAGCATCCCCCAATCGCCGTAGGTGAGCGCAAAGTTTCCGGCGAACAGGCCGAATGACAGCAGCAGCTGAGAGAAGAGCCCTACGAGGCCGCATTCTTCCGAGCCGGCGAAGAAGTAGACGTGGGTGAGGTGGGGGCGCGCGCCGGCCTTGAGGTCGCTCAGCAGGTACTGCTTGAGGATCTCCTCGCCGGTGGTGTTGTCGTCGGCGCCCGGCCCGCGCCAGGTGTCGTAATGCGCGACGAGGACCACCTGGTCGTCCGACTCGCCGGGTACGGTGAACAGGTAGTTCCAGCGCGTGGTGCGCACCGCCCACTTCGACAGCCGCTGGCGCTGAACGATCGCCCGTCCGGGGAACTCGGCCTCGACGCGCGCGATGAACTGCTCGAGCTGGCGCTCGTTGTCCGCGTTGCACTGCTTGAGGTCGAGATCCTTGCAGTCCTGGCGGATGTGATCGAGGACTTCGGCGACGCGCGCATCTACCGGCGCATAACGGGCGTGGATCTGATGCAGCAGCCGCGACGTGGCGTCCATGGCCCATTAGATTGGTACGCCAATGCTGTCCCTGCCAGTGAACAGCATCCCGATGATCGTCGCCGTCGGCGGCGTGCTCGGCGTGCGGCACGCGTTTGAGCCCGATCACCTCGCGGCGGTATCGACTTTAGCGACCCGGCCCGCGGCACGGTTATGGAGCGCCGCGCGCCTCGGTTTGGTCTGGGGACTCGGACACACCGTCACGGTGGGTGCCGTGGCCCTGCTGATCATCGCGCTCGGCGTTCGGCTCCCGGACCGGTTTTGGCCGGCTGCCGAGCTGCTCGTCGCGGCGTTGCTGGTCCTGCTGGGTGGCGTGGTGATCTGGCGTTACGCGCGAGGGCGTTGGCACATGCATACACACTCACACGTCGCTGCCAGCCCACATTTTCATCTGCACAGCCATGCCAGTAGCCCGGATCACGGCCACAGCCACACCGGAGGCGACGCCCGGCGCTCGCTGGGCTTCGGGATTGCGCACGGTTTGGCGGGCAGTGGCGCGATTGCGGCGCTGCTGGTGGCTGCGGCGCCCGATGCGGCGACGCGTATCGCCTACTTCGCCGCGTTCGGAGCCGGGACGATCGTCGGGATGCTGGGGGTGTCGCTGACGCTCTCGGTGCTCGTGCGGTTTGCCGCCGAGCGCGGCGCACGCTGGGCGACGGTCCTGCACGTGGGCGCTGCCGTGGGGAGTGTCGTGGCAGGAGTAGCTGTGGGTTGGAGCGTATTGTCGAGTTAGGACGTGCAAAAGCTAGACGCACCAGACGCACCGCAACCCTCCGTAGGGTGGTCCCGTCAACCATTTACGGGTCCCGGCGGTGCGTCGGTGCGTCTAGTCTTTGCATGTCCCCGCCGTGATAGCTGCGCCCCCTCCACTCCACTCGTTTTCCTCGGATAGCCGATCTGATCATGATGAACGCCACCATGCCCGCCCCAAGAGGATAGAGCAGCGCGTACCAGACCGGTGCGCCCTCGGCGGCGTAGATGATGATCCAGGTGAGGAGCGAGGCGAGCGTGGCGATGGCGGCGAATCCCCAACCACCCGTCAGGAGCCAGACGACGGGTGGCGCGACCCAGGCCAGCGCGGGCAGCCACATCACGTAAGGAAGCAGCGCGCGGACAAAGGGGATGGGCGGCATCATCAGCGGCGCGCCGAGCGCGAGGTTCTTCGACCAGCCGGCGATGATTTCCCGCAGCGAGCCGTACATCCGCGTGGTCATGAACTCCGGCGCGTGGGCAAGAAAGATGTCCTTGCTCGATCGCACGTAGTTTTGCGCGAGAGCGAGATCGTCGGCGATGCTGTGCCTCACCGCCTCATGCATGCCGGCACTCTCGTACGCCGTGCGTGTGGTCAGGATGAATTGTCCGTTCGCGATCGCGTTCCAATCGACGCGCGTCCGGTTGATGCGTGCGATGTTGCCGGCGCGGGCCCCGAGCGCGAAGAAGACGTGCGGCTGAATGAGTCGCTCCCAAAACGTCCGCATTTCCTGGCGCGGCAGCACCGTGAAGAGATCGACGCGCTCGGCCTGCAGCGCACGTACCGACCGCGGCAGCAGCTCGGGCTCGTGCCGCGTGTCGGCGTCGGTGAAGAGCAGCAGCTCGCCTGTGGCGACGCGGTAGCCCTGCATGATCGCCCATTGTTTGCCGAACCAGCCCGGCGGCGGGTCGGTGCCCCGGACCAGCCGCAGCCTTCCGCCCGTGGCGGGCTCGACCAGCTCTGCCGTGCCGTCGGTGGAGCGATCGTCCACGACGATCACCTCGATCGGCGAGTACAGGGTCGCGAGCACCGAACGGACGCAGCGCTCGATGTTGCGGGCCTCGTTGCGCGCCGGGATGATGACGGAGACGAGCGGCCCGGTCGTCGACGGCTCGTAGTCACGCAGCCGGGGACGGCGCGTGGCGTAACCGTAGACGACCAGCAGCAGCACCAGAATCCACGGCGCCGCCAACAGCCAGCTCATTTTCGATCTTCGATGGCGGCGACGACGACGGCGCTCGTGAGATGGCCGGTGACGTTGGTCATCGTGCGGAACATGTCGGGGATGCGGTCGAGCCCGATCAGGATGCTGATGCCGGCGATGGGGAGGCCCGCGGACTGAAAGGCGGGGAACAGGCTGATCACACTGCCGGACGGCACCGCGGCGACGGTGAGCGATGCGAGAAACACCGCGGCGCCGGCCGCCAGCAGCTGGCCGATGCCGAACGGGATGCCGTACAGCCGCGCGATGAAGACCACGGCGACCGCCTGGAAGACGGCGCTGCCGCCGCGGTTCAAGCTGGCGCCGAGCGGCAACACGAAGCCGGAGATGGGGCGCGGAATCTGCAGGTCCTTGTCCGCCGCCTCGATCATCGTCGGCAACGTGGCGAGCGACGAGGTCGTCGAAAACCCCATCAGCATGGACGGCAAGGCGGCGCGCAGGAAGCGCCCGGGCGCGAGCCGGGCAATCAGCGCGATGCTCGGCAGATACACGAGGGCGATGAACGCGATCACGCCGATGATCACCGCCAGGATGAACCACAGCATCGCGCGCACCAGGCTCCAGCCGAACTGCGTCACGATCGGTGCCACGAGCGCGAAGATGCCGATCGGCGCGAACAGCAGCACCCAATGGACGATCTTGATCAGCGCTTCGGTGGTCGCGTCGGCAATCGTGGTGAGCGGCGCCCGCTTCTCGATCGGCAGCGACGCCGCGGCGATGCCGAAGATCGTCACGAACACGATGACCGGAAGCAGATTGCCCTCGGCGGCCGCTTTGAACGGATTGGCCGGCACGAGCTGCACGATGAACTGCGCGCCGCTGGGGATGGTCTCGGCGGCGCGCTGGATCAGACCCTGATCGCCGCCCTGGGCGGCGCGCAGCGCGACCTGCTGCTCCGGCGTCACGGCGGCGCGCGGCAGCACGGCCGCGGCGACAACGAAGCCGAGCACGATCCCCGCCAGCGCGGTCGCCCAGAAGAACGCCAGCGTCCGCACCACCAGACGGCCCACGGTCCGCAGGTCGCCGAGCTTCGCGATCCCCGCGAACAAAGCGGTGGCGACGAGCGGGATCACGACCATGGAGAGCAGATTAAGGAAGAGCGAACCGATCGGCCGGATCGTGCCGACGAGATCCGCGAAGCCGGGGTGGCCGCGCTGCGCCAGCCCGGCGGCGATGAGGCCGACCAGGAGGCCCGCGATCAGGCCGATTCCCATCCACACGTGGCGTCTCATCGGAGGTGGGCTATTATACCGCCATGTCCGATAACACACACGCGCAGGTGAAAACGCCCAAGTGGGCGCTCATTCTTGGGGCTTCGAGCGGGTTTGGCGAGGGGGCGGCGCGGGCGCTGTCGCAGGCGGGCTATGACATCGTGGGTGTCCACCTCGACCGCAAGGCCGGACTCGAGCACGTCGCCGAGATTCGCCGCGACATCGAGAAGCTGGGTCGGAAGACGCAGTACTTCAACATCAACGCGGCCGACGAAGAGAAGCGCAACGAAGTCCTCGCCGAGCTGGCGAAGCAGCAGCTCAACGTCGCGGTGCTGCTGCACTCCCTCGCCTTCGGGACGCTGAAGCCCTACATCGGCGAGGATGTCCTGAACAAGGCCAACATCGACATGACGCTCGACGTGATGGCCCATTCGCTGGTGTACTGGGCTCAGGGCGTCGTGCGGCACGGGCTGATGGGGAAGGGCGGCCGGATCTTCTCGATGACGTCGTCCGGCTCGACGCGGGTCTTCGCAACCTACGGAGCCGTCTCGGCGGCGAAGGCGGCGCTGGAATCCCATACGCGGCAACTGGCGCTGGAGCTCGCCCCGCTCGGGATCGCCGTGAACGCGCTGCGAGGCGGCGTGACCGACACGCCGGCGCTGCGCAAGATCCCCGGCAACGAGAAGCTCATCGAGATTGCGACGCAGCGGAATCCGCACCACCGGCTGACGACGCCCGCCGACCTCGGGGGCGCCATCGTGGCCCTGTCACAGCCCGGCGCCGACTGGATCACCGGCAACGTGATCAACGTGGACGGCGGCGAGGAAGTGTCGGCGTAAAACGGGGAAGGGGGACGGGGGACGAGGGAAGGGTGCCCACACTGCAGGACGCACGTCGCGCGTTGCGTGATTACCGGCCCACCGAGGTCCCACTCGAAAGCGGGATGATTGCCGCAGCGGTCGCCGTAGTGCTGCACGATCGTGACGAAGGACTGGAGACGCTTTTCATCCATCGCGCCGTGCGCGCCGGTGACACCTGGTCGGGCCAGATCGCATTCCCCGGCGGCCGCCGCGAACCTACCGATATTGATCTCCTGGCGACCGCGATCCGCGAAACGATGGAAGAAATCGGCGTCGATTTGTCCGCTGCCGAGCGCCTCGGCGTCCTTGACGACCTTTACCCACGAACGCCGGTGTTGCCGCCCGTCGTCGTCCGGCCATTTGTATTCGCGTTGACACAACGCCCTACAATTACGCTCAACCCGGAGGTGCAAGACGCCTTTTGGGTGCCCTTCCGGGCTTTCCAAGCCCCGGGGGTGCTGGGGGAGATCACGGTCGATCATCCTGGCATCCCCCCACGGGTATTGCCTGCATATACCATCGGCAAACACACTATCTGGGGAATGAGCGAGCGCATTCTCACGCCGTTAATTAGCTTGGTTTCTTAGTCATACAAAATCCACATCTTCGCTTGACAATATTTGATGATTAGGCTAGCCTAATACCCTGTCTCGTTGACAGTGGTTTGCATACGGAGAGCCTATGAACGCCGCGATTCGATCCCCACAACCGCCTCTGACGCGGTCCGTCGAAGACTACCTCAAATCCGTTTTCCATCTCACCAGTCAAGGTGGTTTTGCCACAACCAGCGATATCGCGGAAATGCTCGAAGTCGCGCCGCCTTCGGTGAGCGGCATGATGAAACGGCTGTCCGAGACGGGCCTGATCGAGCACGTGCCGTATCGCGGCGTACAGCTCACGGCACAGGGCCGCCGCGCCGCGCTGCAGATGATCCGTCGCCACCGCATCCTCGAATCGTATCTCACGAGCAAGCTCGGCTACGACTGGGGTGACGTACACGTCGAAGCAGAGCGACTGGAGCATGCGGTGTCGGAGAAGCTGATCGAGCGGATGGCCGACGCGCTGGGTGAGCCGCGTTACGACCCGCATGGCGCGCCGATTCCGACGGCCGCCGGTGAGATCGAAGAAGCGGAGCTGGTGAGGCTGGCGGAGACCGAAGTGGGACGCAGCGTGATGTTGCAGGAAGTGGGCGACGAGAATCCCGCCCGGCTCCACTATCTCGCCGAGCAAGGCCTCAGGCCGGGTGTAGAGCTGACTGTCGTCGACCGGCAGCCGTTCAATGGTCCCACGATCGTGCGCATGGCCGACGGCACGACGCGGGTCGTGGGCCAGGAGCTCGCGCTGCTGCTCCTCTGCCGGCCTGTCGATGGCGAATAGCGTCCTCGACGCCGGCTGGCGCCACCCGCGGCTCACACCGAGCCTGGCGGAAGTCTATCGCACCGTCCCGATCAAGCCCGGTGCCTGGTGGAAGAAAGCGCTCGCCTTTGCAGGGCCCGGATATCTCGTCGCCGTCGGCTACATGGATCCGGGCAACTGGGCCACCGATCTCGCGGGGGGCGCGCGCTTCGGGTACACCCTCCTCACCGTCATTCTGCTGTCCAACCTGATGGCGATTTTGCTGCAAGGTCTCGCGGCCAAGCTCGGCATCGTGACGGGTCGCGACCTGGCCCAAGCGTGCCGTGACCACTACTCGCGGCCGGTGTCGTTTTTCCTGTGGGTGATCTGTGAGATCGCGATCGCCGCCTGCGACCTCGCCGAAGTGATCGGCTCGGCGATCGCCCTGAACCTCCTGTTCGGCATTCCGCTCGCGTGGGGGATCGCGATCACGTCGCTCGACGTGCTCATCGTCCTCTACATGCAGCACAAGGGCTTTCGTCTGCTCGAGGCGCTCGTCGTCGTGCTGATCGCCACCATCGCCGGCTGCTTCCTGTTCGAGATCCTGATTTCCAAGCCCGATGCCGGCGCCGTATTCGCCGGCTTCATCCCGAGCGCGTCGATTCTCAAGGATCCCGACAAGCTGTACATCGCGATCGGCATCCTCGGCGCGACGGTGATGCCGCACAACCTCTACCTCCATTCGTCCGTCGTGCAGACGCGGAGCTATGAGGAAACAGGAGCCGGGAGACGGGAGGCAGTGAAATACGCCTTCCTCGATTCGACGGTCGCGCTGTCGTTCGCGCTGTTCATCAACGCGGCGATCCTGATCGTCGCCGCGGCGACGTTCCACCGCGCCGGCGAAATGGGCGTCGCCGAGATTCAGGATGCGTACCGCCTGCTCACCCCGCTGCTCGGCGTCGCGGGGGCCAGCGCCGTGTTCGCGTTTGCGCTGCTCGCATCGGGCCAGAATTCCACGCTGACCGGGACGCTCGCCGGCCAGATCGTGATGGAAGGATTCCTCAACATCCGGATCCGGCCGTGGCTGCGGCGGCTCATCACCCGTTTGATCGCGATTGTGCCCGCCGCGCTGACGGCTATTTTCTTCGGTGAGCACGGCACGGCCCAACTCCTGATTCTCAGCCAGGTGATCCTGAGCCTGCAACTCTCGTTCGCCGTCTTTCCCCTGGTGATGTTCACCTCGGACCGCCTGAAAATGGGCGAGTTCGTGAACCCCACCTGGCTCAAAGTGCTCGCCTACGTCGTCGCGGTGGCGATCGCCAGCTTCAATGCGTGGCTGTTGGTGCGGATCTTCGGCGGTTGGATCAGCTGATGTACAAGCGGATCCTGGTGCCGCTCGAGAATGGTCCCGCCGACAAGGCGATTCTCAAGCACGTCACCGGTCTCGCGAAGCTGCTGGGGTCCGAGGTCTTGTTGCTGCACGTCGCCGATGGCTGGGCCGCGCGCAACATGGAGCAGCTCAACCTGCGCGAGTCGCAGGAAATGAAGGACGATCGAGCGTATCTGGAGCGGATGTCGCAGGACCTGCGGCAGGCGGGAATCAACGTGGATGCGGTGCTGGCGGCAGGTGACCCGGCGGAGGAGATCGCCGCGGCGGCGGAGCGGGAGATGGTCGATTTAATCGCGATGGCGACGCATGGGCACTCGCTGTTGGGCGACGTGGTTCATGGCACCACCGCGACAGCATTGCGACACGTCAGCCGGATTCCGATCCTGATGGTGCGCGCGCCTGCTCCAGAGCCTTGAGAATCGCGCTCAACCGCCGGTCCCGCGCTTCCCGCAGAAACTCCACCTTTCCCTTGTAGGACTTCTCGATCGACTGAATCAACGCCCGCTGCTGCTCGGGGTCGAGCTGCGCCCAGTGGGCGAGCTGCTGCCACCAGCTCTCGAAGCTCGCGAGCAGCTGCTGCGTGAAGTAGCGGATGCCGCCTTCTCCCGCGGCCAGATGGTAGGTCAGGTGCGGGCCCGCCGCCGCCCAGCCGATCGCCGGGCCGAGTGACACGGCGCGATCGAGATCGTCGACGCTGATGATGCCCCGTAACACCAGATCGATGCACTCCCTCCACACCGCGGCCGAGACTCTGCCGACGACGTAGCCCGGAATCGCCTTCTTGAGGACGATGGGAAACCGGCCCAGCGCGCGCAGGTAATCGACCGCCCGCGTGATGTTGGCGGGCGAGGTCCGGCCTTCGGGCACGACTTCGACGAGGGGAATCAGCTCCGGCGGGTTCAGCGGGTGCGTCACGAGACAGCGGTCGAGGCGGCGCATCCGGCCGAAAATTTCGCTCGGCGGGAGGCCGCTCGACGAGGAGCTGATGAGCGCCTCCGGGCTGACGGCTTCCTCGATCGCCACGAACAGCTTCTGCTTGGCGCCGACATCCTCCTGAATCGCCTCGATCACCCAGTCGGCATCCTGGATCGCTTCCGAAAAAAACGTGGCGCGCTGTAGCTCGCGCAGGCCCTGCTCGACGATGGAGTCGGGCGCGCGGCCGAGCGCGACGAGCGCGCGGGTACGGCGCTCGACTTCGATCGAGGCGCGCGCCATCGTCGCGGGACTCAGGTCGAAAATCGCGACCGGCCAGCCGGCCGACGCGCACAGCGCCGCCCATCCCACGCCGATGTCACCGGCGCCGATCACGGTGACCTTGCGGGGAATCGTCACGCGAGGGCCTCCTCGACGAGCGCACCCGCCAGCACACGCTCGAACAGCAGCCGCCGCACCGGAGGTGGGTGCACGTCCATGGCGACGCGGGCGAACGCGCCCTTGGGGTCGAGCCTGGTGCGGCCGCGGCTCTGGCCGTCGTCCAGCTCGACGTGGAGCCGCAGATCGCTGAACGTCAGCACCTCGGGCCGGAGCAGGTAGGCGATCGCGAGCACGTCGTTGATCACGGCGCCGTCCAGTCCTTCCTGTTTGCGGTGGAATTCGACGTAGAAGCGCAACGCATCGTGCAGCCAGGGGGAGTACTGCGCCAGCCGGTCGACTTCACTGGCCTTCATGATCAGCTTGCGCGTCACGTCGAGCCCGATCATTTCGGTGGGGATTTCGGCGGCGAGCACCGTCGCCAGCGCTTCCGGATCGCACCAGGCGTTGAATTCGGAGTAGCGCGTCTGATTCCCCGGTGCTTCGATGTTGCCGATCATCGCGACGTGGCGGGCAACCTTCTCGCGGACGAGCCCGGGATTGACGCGCAGCACCAATGCGAGGCTCGTCACCGGGCCGAGGGTGACGAGCGTGACCGGCTCCGGCTGCGCTTCGAGCAGCCGCTCGAGCGGCCGCACGTAATCGAGGATCACGCCGGCCGGCGGCACATCGGCGTAGCCGAGCCCGGAGGGCCCATGCGTATCGTCTGCCACCTGCAGCTGCCGTTTGAGCGGCCGCCGCGCGCCGATGCCAATCGACACGCGAACGGTGTGATTCACTTTGCGAATTATTTCGACGCAGTTGCGATACGCGTTCTCGACGACGGTGTTGCCGTAGGAGATTGAAATCGCCCGCACATCCAGCTCGGGGGAATTGAGAGCCAGGAGCAACGCGAGACAGTCGTCGATCCCCGGGTCCGTATCGATAATTACGGGAAGGGGGACGGGGGACGAGGGAAGGGTTTGCACGCCTTAGGTTAGGGTGCTCACTTCGGAAGCGCAAACGCGATGATGGCGTCGCCGGCGCCGAACGGCCCCCCGCCGCCCGCCGCAATCACGACGAACTGGCGTCCAGCCGCCTCGTAGGTCATCGGCGTCGCGCGTGCGCCCGCGGGCAGGTCCGCTTTCCACAGCTCGCGGCCCGTCTCCACATCGAACGCCCGAATTGCGCGGTCCAGCGTTGCACCGATGAATACGACGCCGCCGGCGGTCGCGATTGGACCGCCAAGGTTCGGTGAGCCTGGGAACCCGCCCATCGTGCCAAGGGGGACGGTCCAGCTGATCCCGCCGTTCTGCAGGCTCACCGCGACGAGCGCTCCGAACGGCGGTGGCGTGCAGGGCAGTTGCGCCGGTCCCATGATCAGGCGTCGGCGCATGATGTAGGGCGTCCCGCGCATACGCGTGTACTCGAAGTCGGTTAGACCGCGCCCCGCATCCGACGTCCGCATGCTGTCCCAGTTGAATCCCTCGGCGCGGAACAGCTGCACCCAGGCCGGGATCCGATTGGTCGGGACGACCGCGATCGATCGCCCTTCATCTATAGCGACACCGCCCCAGGCCGCGCCCCCGATGTTGCCAGGCACGACAAGTGTGCCCTGGAGGGAGGGTGGGGTGAACGGTCCATCGTTGCGGAGGCTGGCGAGCAGCTCACGGCAGGCTGCCTGCGCCTCGGGAGTCGGCCCCCAGGCCTCATTCGCCGAGTACTGCAGCGGCGAGAGCGGCGGCGTCACGGCCGTGAACGGTTGCGTTGCGGAGGCCTGCTCGCCGGGGACGCTGCTCGCCGGCACAGGGCGTTCTTCGACGGTGAACACCGGCTTGCCTGTCGTACGTTCGAGCACATACATCATGCCCGTCTTCGGCACTTGAATGACCACCGGGACCTGTACGCCGCCCCGGGTGACCGTCGCCAGCGCCGGGGGCGCCGCATTGTCGTAATCCCAGATGTCGTGGTGGGTGGTCTGAAAGTGCCAGACCATCTGGCCGGTCGAAGCGCGCAGAGCGACGATCGAATTCGCGTAGCGGTTCTCGCCCACTCGCTGGCCGCCGTAGTAATCGGGCGCAGGACTCGTCGTGGGCAAGAATACCAGATCTCGCGCCGGGTCCGCGACGATCACCGACCACACGTTGGCGCCGCCGGTCCTCGGGGCGCTCCAGTGCTGCCAGGTCTTGAATGCGGGATCCATCGAATCCTGCGGGATGGGGTCGAACGTCCACCGCAGCGCGCCGGACCGCGCGTCCCACGCGCGCACTTCGCCGCTCGCCGGCGCCAGGTTGGTGTTGTCCGCGATGGCGGAGCCGGTGATCACGACATCTCCGACAATCGCCGGCGGCGATGTGACTTCGTAGAACGCGAACTCGCCCGGCGCGACCCGCAGGCCCTTCCGCAAGTCGATGACACCTTCGGAGCCGAAGTCGGGGCATGGTTTGCCGGTAGCCGCATCCAGCGCGGTGAGTCGTGCGTCGATCGTGGCGGCGAAAATGCGGCGGCCGCATGTGGCACCAGGAGCCGCGCGGGTGTCGCGCCAGAAGCTCACGCCCCGGCTCGCGAAGTCGCCGTAACCGCGATGCGGATTCACGCCGGCGTCGTAGCGCCAGCGTTCAGTACCGGTGGCCGGATCGAGCGCCGTAACGATCCCCGTCGGCGTGATCACGTACATCGCGCCGTCCACCACGATCGGCGTCACCTCGAGGGCGGGTGGCCGGTGCGACATGTTCGCCATGTCGGGCATGCCGGTGTGATAGGTCCAGGCGACTTGTAGCTGTGCGACGTTGGCACGGGTGATTTGCGTGAGTGGCGAGAAGCGCGCGCCGCCAGGATCGCGCCCATAGGCGGGCCAATCACCTGGCGCTTGCAGGCTAACGATGAGCAGCAGAGTCAGCATCGATTTCCCTCGCGATGGTTTCGCGCAACTCGCGGAACTCGGTCTCACCACCGAAGCCAAAGACGCGCTCGAGAATACGTCCCTGCCTGTCCAGCAGCACGGAGTACGGCAAGCCTCTGTAGTGGTAGATCGCTTTCATGCCGCCGCGGCCGACCAGAATGGGAAACGGCGGACGGAACTCGGCGACGAACGCGCGCATTTTGGCTTCGCTGATATCGTCCGAAACTGCCGCGATGTCGAAGTCATCGCGGCTGAACTCGCGGTACAACGCTGCCATATGTGGAAACTCGGCGCGGCACGGCTCGCACCAGGACGCCCAGAAGTTCACGAGCGTGACCTTGCCACGGTAGTCGTCGAGTCGTGTGACCTTCCCGGTGACATCGGGAAGTGCAAACGCGGGAGCGAACAGGTCGCGTCCAAGGGTCGGCGTCTGCGCGAGGAGCGAATCGGGATCGAGCACGCGCATCGTACCGCGGCGGTCCACGGCGACGGCCGTCGCCCGCGTCTCGAGCGCGCGGGTGGTGACGATGCGGCCGCTCGCCGGGTCCAGCACGTCTAGGCGCAGGCGCGTCGCCGCCGAATCTTCGGAGCCGAGCGCGTAGAGACGTCCATCCGGCCCGACCGCCAGAGCGATGTTCACCAGGGCATGCGCGACCCGAATCTCGCGCCCCCGCCCCCCCCATCGCCCCTTGGGAGGCAGGAAATGCGGATCGGGCTCCTCACGGAACAAGCCACGCTGGGCGCGCCACACCGTCGCGCCGGTCGGGTCGAGCTTCAGGATTTCGTCGCGCACCAGGGGAGCGAAGTAGATCGATCCGTCCTGCCCGAGCGCCACCGCTCCCGCGTTCGCGAGCTGGGCGAGGTAGGCGACCTCGGGGACGTGGGTCACGCCCAACCCGTGGCTCGGGCGGCCGAGCGTGTCCAGGAGCCACAGCAGCGGCTGGCTGCCGTCCTCGCCGACGAACTGGACCAGGTAGGGGGAGCGCGCGGCGACGATCCGATCGTCCCCGGTGGCGTACAGCGACGCGGGAAACGGGCTCTCCCACTCCCGCACCGGTCTGCCCGCGGTGTCGAACACGACCGCTTCGCCGGTGCGCTCCGTGACGAGCAGCTGCCCATGGAGCGCCGCGACAGCCATGGGTGTAGCGAGCCGCGGATCGGCGATCGTGCGAACGACGTGCAGCGCGCCGTCGAAGCCCACGAGCCGGCTGTGCTCGGGGTCAGGCGCCCAAGAGAGGGGACCGATGCGAGCCGCGGGGGAGCGGCCCAGGAAGAGGAGGGTGAAGCCGCTGGGGGCGGGGGTGGGATGGCAGGCGGTCAGGGCCAGGAATGCGACTACGGTCCCCCCGGTCCCCCCGCCCCGCGCCCCCAAGCAACGCATCAGGTACTGGCGGCGATCGTCTTGATCTCGATCGTGTGCATGCCGTGACTCATCCGGTGCACGCCGGTGATCTTCACCTGCTCCTCGACGAACGGCTCGAGGCGTGCGTTTTGCGCGTCCGCGGGCTTGGAGCTGACCGGCATGTAGATCGTGCCGTCCGCGCTCAGAATCGCGAGCGCGACGCCGGCTTTCGCGCACGCGGCGGCGCACTGTTTGTGACCGGCGCCGGAGGCGCCCATGGTGGTGTAACAGTTGACGTCGATCACCCGGCCGGTGAGCGTCACGTCGTTACCCGCGTTCGCCGCGGGCTTCGGCTGTTGGGCTGCGAGCGGCAGCGCGCAGATCGCGAGCAATGCCGCAGATGCGAGGGTTCGCTTCAGCATCGTGCACCTCCGTGTTAGTGATAAGGACATTACGTCCGAAACCTCATACCCGGAACGGCTATATTTGGGCGCCATGCATGAGACCTATCGGGTCCTGATCGACACGTTCGGCAAGGGCTGGGAGCGGGGCGACGTCGAGGCCATCTGCTCGATCTTCACGGAGGACGCGGTTTTTCTCGAGACACCGTTCAGCAGTCCGGATCGAGGAATGACGGCCATCCGGGCGTACTGGAAGGATATCCCGCTGTATCAAGCCGAAACGGATTTTTCGTCGGGCGAGATTTACGCGGCGGGGCCATGGTTTGCCACGGAATTCAGATGCACGTTCAGGCGCCG
>DASPXJ010000051.1:0-1857 GCA_035637355.1 Gemmatimonadales bacterium | reverse complement strand
GCGCCAGCACGATCGCGATCAGCGCGACGCTCACCGAACGAAAGCTCGTGAGCCAGCCATAGACGAGGATGCCGCCGACCATCACCCACAAGCCGGGGAAGCCGAGCGGAATCAGCAACAGCCCAATCAGCACGGTGGTGGTGAGGATCACAATCGCGAGCGCGTCCATGCTCCACCTACCGCCGACCGGTCTTGACGTTCCGTCTTTTGCGGTGCACTAGTTGCGAGGCCATGCCAGCCAAGGGGATCCGGACGCCCCAATCCGGTGAGTCATTGATTCTCGTCGACGGTCGGCGATTTGTGCTCGCGACGGTCGAGAACGGCATTCGTGGCTGGTGGTTTACGGCACGCGCGCACGACGGGCAGAGCACGCTGCAGGGAAACACGCGCCTCGCGTGGGATTCGCAAACCACGGCATGGCGGCCGGATGGCGAGCCGCAACACAACCAGCGCGACTGAACCCCGCTAGATTTAGCAGTCTCTATGGCCCCATCGCGGCATAGGGCCGCCGGGCGGGTGCCAAGCACTCCTACCGCGGCCTCCGACTCCCAACCCGAGAGCGCCGGCACGGACGCGCTCTCGCAGTCCGCGCTGCCATTCCCGGTTGTCTGCATCGGCGCTTCCGCCGGCGGCCTGGAAGCCTTCACCCAGCTGCTCAGCGCCTTACCGACCGACACGGGAATGGCGTTCGTGCTCGTTTCCCACCTGTCCCCGTCGCATACGAGCCATTTGGCGGAGATCCTGTCCCGCGCGACGCGGATGCCCGTCACGGAAGTGAAGGACGAGCCGAGGGTTCAGCCGAATTGCGTGTATGTGATGCCGCCGGACTCGCACATGACCATCGTCCAGGGATCGCTCAAGCTGATCCCTCGTCACAAGGTCGAGGGGCGCCATCATCCGATCGATCTGTTTCTCGAGTCGTTGGCGCTTGACCAGAAACACAAGTCGGTCGCCGTCATTCTGTCGGGTACCGGCAGCGACGGCACGCTGGGGATGGATGAGATCAAGGCGGCGGGCGGCATCACGTTCGCACAGGACGAATCGGCCGCCTATGAGGGCATGCCCCGCAGCGCCATGATGGCGGGCACCGTGGATTTCCGGCTATCCCCCGCGGATATCGCGCGCGAGCTCGGCAACATTGCCCGCCACGCCTATGTCGGTACCGATGGACCGCCGGAGCGCATCGTCGACGGCGCGCAAGCCGCACAGATCCTGCGGCTGTTGCATCACGACTCGGGTGTCGACTTCACCAATTACAAGGCCGCGACGCTGCGTCGCAGGATCGCGCGACGCATGGCGCTGCACAAGGTCGAGACGCTCGACGAGTACGCCGAATACCTGCGGGACCATTCGGTCGAGATCGAGGCGTTGTTTCAGGACATTCTCATCAATGTCACCTCGTTCTTCCGCGATCCGGAGACGTTCGAGCTGCTCAAAACTCGCGTCTTTCCGCGCATTATCGGCGAACACGGCTCCTCGGACGCCATCCGGATGTGGGTCGTGGGCTGTTCGACGGGCGAGGAGGCATATTCGCTCGCCATTGTCTTCTCGGAGTTCATGGAGCGCGAGGGCAGGACCTGGCCGGTGCAGATCTTTGCGACCGATCTGAACGGCCCCGGGATCGAGCGGGCTCGGAACGGGCTCTACCCCAGGAGCATCGCGGAGCGGGTCTCTCCCGAACGGCTGCGGCGCTATTTCTACGAAGTGGACGGGAATTTCCGGGTGGCGAAGGCCATCCGCGACCTGTGCGTGTTCGCCAAACACAACGTCCTGGTAGATCCGCCGTTTTCCCGCATGGACGTGATCACGTGCCGCAACATGCTCATTTATCTCGAGCCGGTATTGCAGCAGCACTTG
>DASPXJ010000050.1:0-4036 GCA_035637355.1 Gemmatimonadales bacterium | reverse complement strand
GTCCGGGTCACTGGCTTTCAACTGCTCCAGCAGGGCGAGGCTCGATTCCTCCGGCCCTTGACCCCGTTGCACTGAAATCACATGCAGGAACGCGCGGGCGGCAGCTTCGGCCTCGCGGGGCCGCTCCTGCATGATGCGCTGTACCTGCATCTGCATCGCCTGAGGGTTGGGCATCGGATCCTGCGCGCCCGCCCGCGCAGCGATCGCGAGGACGAATGCGAGAATGACCGCGACACTACGGGCGAGCATAAGGCAACTCCTTTTCCAGTCGTGTGAGTTGGGAATCGATCGCAATCATGGGCCGTCCGCCGGCGATGTATCCGGCCGTGACGGACCACTCGAGCTGCGCCGGCCAGCCGTTCGGGACCTGGTCGCTCGAGCGCCGGACCGTCAGCAGAATCGCGGCGAGCACCGCCGCCGCTGCCAGCGCTCCCGCCGCCCAGCGCGCCATGCGCCGGGGCGGCCGTGCGAGCGCCCATTCGGCGGCGACGCGTGCGCGATCCATGTCCGCGAGCTGGGCGTGGCAGGCGGCGCAGCCGGCGACATGCGCTTGCACGTCGGCTGCTCCCGGCGGCGGCAATTCTCCGTACGCAAACAGGAGCAGCTCGTCCGCGCCGGGATGATTGTCAGTCACGATGGTCATCGCTCGATCCTCACCTGTAATCATCGATGGCTATGGCGATTTTCGTTAAGGCGGCCCGCATTTGACCTAGAACCGTTCCCAAGGGCCGGCCTAACCGCTCGGCGATCTCGCGAAACGTCAATCCCACTTGGTGCCGCAGCTCGACAACCTCGCGCTGCGGCCTGGGCAGGGCGGCGACTGCCTGACGGATCGCACTCGTCAGCTCGAGCTCAAGAACGCGCTCATCCGCCGCCGCGACGACGGCCTGCTGGTCGGCGGGGGCGCGGCGACGCACCAGCTCGCGCCGCAGATGATCCCGCCACACGTTCGCCGCCGTGCGAAACAGATAGCCAGGCACGTTGCGACCCACATCCAGTCGCCGCTCCGCGCGCACCAGCCGGAGCGCGACTTCCTGCATCAGGTCCTCGGTCAGATCGGCATCGCCGCAGCGCGCGCGCAGGTAGCCGCGCAACGCCGCGGCGTGCTCGTCGAGCAGTTGCTCGACCGCCGGCATGCTAGATGCCGCCGAAGACGTTCCCAATGGGACCGAAGAGGCCATGAATAAACTGGAACACTCCGTCCACAGCGTGCATCAGTTGGCCAAGCATGTCCAGCACCGGACCTGCGGGCAGGAGGTTGCCGTCGCGATCCGTGAATGAAAGCTGATCGGGAGGGGATCCCTGCACCGTCGCCAGTACCTGCTCATTGCCTCGGATCGTGGCGTTGATCGTCACGATGGCGGAATCCGACGTCACCGGCGTCACGGTGAACAAGCCCTGAAATCGAACGCTCTGTCCCGGCGGCCGGATCGTGAAGTCGATCGACGTGGCACCGCTGCCCGATGTGAAGGTGGATCGCTCGTGCAACTCGATTTGGGCGTCAGCCTCGAGCACGTTGATCTCCGCATCCGCCGCGGTCGTGACGGCGCTGGCGCTACTCGTTGCGGCAACGGCCACGGCAAAATCGAGCGCGCCGCTCATCGCGCCGTGCGCCGCCGCCGTGAATCCGTTGGGCGCCGGAGTAACCGCGATTACGTAATCGACGCACGTGACGGCGCCCGCCACGTCGTGCACGATGATGTGGAGTCTGGCGCTGGTCTCCGTGCTTTCGTCGCGCAGGTCGGCATACCCAACTTCGACGAGTGGATACGCGATCTGCCCGCCGTCGGTCGCGGCATACAGCACGTATCGTACGCCGTCGTCCGGTCCGCCCGTTGAGGCGGCGCGGTAATAGGCGCTCGAGGCCGAGTCCCACCGGAATACAGCGCCGCGCAGCGTATCGGGGATGAGGCTGATCGTCGACGCGCCGGCGCTCAGCACCGGAGCCAGCTCGCGCAGCCGCAGCGCGCGTCGTGCGCTGGAGGTATACGGCGATGTCGCGGCGATTAGCGATTGGGTCGGGCCGAGGCCGGGGGCAAACAACGTGAAGCTGCGAACTGCGGGAACACCGAGCGCGTGCCGCACGGCGCTGAGGCTCGCGCTCGCGGCGACCGGGTCAATGGGGGGGGCGCTGCGCGGCGCGGACGTCTCGGCACATGCCGCGACCGCGATTAGCGCGGCGAGTGAAATGGACCGCATGGCTTGCCTCCGGGAGTACGGGGATAGGCGCGATTCTCCTACCTAGTACGTGCCGGGACGGCGATTATTGCCCCCGGGGGCGGGTGTCACTAGGTTCAAAGCAGACAACGGTTTTCGTGGCGATTTGCGGCGTATTGCGGCCACGTTAAACAACCGCTAAAAAGCCGAGGTAACTCCTGCCGACATTTCGCGATCTCCTTGCTGACGGCCGTGTCCACGTCTTCGACGGGGCCATGGGCACGATGCTGTACGCCAAAGGCTTCTTCCTCAACGTCTGCTACGACGAGCTCAACCTCAAGCAGCCGCGGCTGGTGCAGGAAGTGCACGCGGAATACGTGCGGGCGGGCGCGGAGATCCTCGAGACCAACACCTTCGGCGCCAATCCGCTCAAGCTCAACAGCTACGGCCTGGCGGACGAGACCGAGAAGATCAACCGCACCGCCGCCGAGCTGGCGCGGGCGGCGGCGGGTGGCAAGGCCAGTGTCGTTGGCGCCATCGGGCCGCTGGGCATCCGCATCGAGCCCTTCGGCCCCACGTCACAAGCCGAAGCCGAAGCATTGTTCGCGCGACAGGCGCAGGGGCTGCTCGCGGGCGGCGTGGATGGCTTCATCCTCGAGACGTTCAGCGACATGGACGAAATCCACGCGGCACTGCGCGCGGTCCGCTCTCTGTCGGACTTGCCGGTCGTCTGCCAGATGACGGTCGGGACGGACGGGCTGACGTACTACGGCACCGATCCCGAGACGTTCACGAAGCAGCTCACCGCGTGGGGCGCCGACGTCATCGGCGTGAACTGCTCGGTGGGCCCCGCGGGCGTGCTCGAAGCCGTCGAGAAGATCGTCAAGGCGACCGACAAGCCGATTTCGGGGCAGCCTAACGCCGGTCTCCCCAAAGACGTGGGCGACCGCAAGATCTATCTCGCGTCACCGGAGTACATGGCGAGCTACGCGCGCCGCATGATCGAGGCGGGCGCGCGCTTCGTCGGCGGCTGCTGCGGCTCGACGCCCGAGCACATCAAGAAGATCCGCGACTACGTGGCGAGCGTGGTGCCGCGCCAGCCGAGCATCGTCGTGTCGCGGACCTCGGTGCAGGCGCCCGCCGGCGTGACGCCCGTGGCGCTCGCGCTGAAGTCGCGCTGGGGCAGCAAGCTCGCGCGCGGGGAGCTCGTGACCAGCGTCGAGATCGTGCCGCCCAAGGGAGTGGATCCCAAGCCGATGCTCGAGCAGTGCCGGGCGCTCAAGGCCGCGGGCGTCGACGCGGTGAACGTGCCGGACGGTCCCCGCGCGCAGAGCCGCATGGGCGTGCTGCCCTCGGCGCTGCTCATCGAGCGCGAGGTCGGCATCGAGACCGTCATTCATTATTGCTGCCGCGACCGCAACCTGCTGGGGATGCTGTCCGACATCATCGGCGCGCACGCCGCGGGGCTGCGCAACATCCTGATCATCACCGGCGACCCGCCGAAGATGGGCCCCTATCCCGAGGCAACGGCGGTCTTCGACATCGACTCGATCGGCCTGACGAATCTCGTCTACCGCCTCAACCAGGGGCTCGATCCCGGCAACAACCCACTCGGCGGCGCGACCCAATGGGCGATCGGCGTCGGCGTGAATCCGGGCGCGGGCGACCCGGATCGCGAGCTGTCGCGGTTCGCGTGGAAGGTGGACGCCGGCGCGGAGTTCGCGGTGACGCAGCCGGTGTTCGACGTGCACCAACTCGAGGTGTTCCTGCAGCGCGTCGAGCAGTACAAGACGCCGATCGTCGCCGGCATCTGGCCGCTGATCTCGCTGCGCAACGCCGAGTTTTTGGCGAACGAAGTCCCGGGCGTCTCGGTGCCGGA
>DASPXJ010000049.1:0-2987 GCA_035637355.1 Gemmatimonadales bacterium | reverse complement strand
CGCGGCGATCCACCTGCTGCGGCGGCTTCGGGTCGAGGACAAGGCCATGGGCCTAACCGCCCCGCGGGCATCGGTATTGTCGGTGCTCGTGTTCAGGGGACCCGTGACCATGAGCGCCCTCGCGGAAGCAGAGCAGGTGCGGCCGCCCACGATCACCCGCCTCGTGGATGGATTGGAGCGGCGCGGCCTCGTGCGGCGAGTCGGCGATCGCGACGACGGCCGAGTTCAGTTGGTCGAAGCGACGGCAGCGGGGAAGCGGCTGCTGCAGAAGGGACGCGCGCGTCGCGTCGCGCGACTCGCGCGGGGCGTCGCGAGCTTGTCAGCGGACGATCAGCGCGTGCTGGCTCGCGCCGCAGACTTGATGGAACAGGCCCTTTTGGTGACTTTTGAACCCCTGGCGCCGTAGCCAAGTGGTAAGGCAGAGGTCTGCAAAACCTCGATTCGTCGGTTCGATTCCGACCGGCGCCTCTCCAGCAGGACAACGAGTTACGCGCTCATTGAAGCCGGCCGCATAGTTAGTCCGAGCCTCGCTTCGCGGCACGATAGCGCGCAGTGAGGCTCGTGCCTCCCTGCAACCCGCGCATCACAAGGCGACGAAACAATGCATCGACATCCGGCGGCGGCAGCTTCGCGCCGCGGTCCACCCACCAGGTCAACACGGCCATGAACGCGCCCGCGATATACTGGACGGCCAGCTCGCGCTGCTCGGCCGTACCCTTGAATCCCAAGGCTTTCACGTCCACCGCCGCGAGATCCGCAATCAACCGCTCGATGCGCTGCAGCGCGAATGCGCCGCTTTCGCGCCCGGCGATCCGTTGCCACAGGGTGAGATTGTCGCGGGCGTGCTCGAGCAGCACCAGGCTGAATCCCAGACTCCCAGGCGCGCGGCGCTGGTGATCGCGCAGGAAGGTCCGCAGGTCCTCGAGCCGGCTGTAAAATAGGGTCTCTTTGTCGGCGAAATGGGCGTAGAAAGTGGCCCGGCCGACCTTGGCCCGGTCGATGATGTCCTGCACCGTCGTGGCGTCGTACCCCTTCTCGATGATCATCGCGATCATCCCGTCCTGTAGCAGCTGACGGGTGCGCTGGATGCGTTGGTCCGGAGCTCTCGGCACGATGACTCGCAGTTCAGAACCGAACAAAACGGCGGGGAATGTTCACAATTGGTTGCCGGACATGGAGTACAGTGTTTGTTATCGAGCGGGCCGTCAACCATTTGTTGCAGCCCTCACGTTCAAAAGGATTGCCGGAATGCCAGGTGACGGCGTGGACCTTGAAATTCCAAGTCCGAAATCGGCCAGCGTGCGCAAATCGGGCCTACCATGCTTCGCAGAGCAAAGGTCTCATACTCGGAGGTGGGCCCTATGAAGGTCTATGTGGTGACTACTGGTGCGGTCTTCGGACTCCTGACCGTGGCGCATCTGTTGCGAATCGTCCAGGAAGGCCCTCAACTGGCCCGAGACCCGTGGTGGGTTCTTATCACTCTTGCTGCAGCCGCGCTGTGCCTGTGGGCATGGCTGGTTCTGCGCCGCGCCACGCGGGCGTGACGCCCGTACTTTGTTCAGTCGCGCCCATGCTGTCAGTTCGAAACGGCGCGCGCGCCGTCGAGTTCTACAAGGCGGCCTTTGGGGCGATCGAGGTGTTTCGTGTGGCGGATCCCGCCGGTTCGGTGGTGGCGCGGCTGAACGTTGATGGCGCGGAGTTCTGGCTGAGTGACGAGTCACCTGAGCATGGCAACTTCAGTCCGGAGTCGCTGGGTGGCGGTTCCGTTCGAATGATCCTGACCGTGCCAAACCCGGACGCGATGTTCTCCAAGGCGGTTGCCGCAGGTGCGCGCACGGTCTTCCCCGTTGAGGAAGCGCACGGGTGGCGCTTGGGGCGGGTGGTCGATCCATTCGGCCATCACTGGGAGATCGGTCGCCCGCTGGCGCCGTAGATCTTGGCAGCCCACCTGTCGATTTCCGGAGTCCTCGTTCGTCGTCTGGGTGAGCCAACTTCGAGACAACGCTTTCAGGGAGGACATGTCGATGCGATTCATGCTTGTCGCCACCGCCTCTAAGAGTGCGAATGGCGCACCCTCGAACTCGGAGGGAGAGCGTCATGCAACCGACCACTAGACTTTGGACTGGACGCGCCCTCAGCGCGCTGGCGGTACTCTTCATGCTTTTCGACACAATCGGGCATCTGCTGCGTAATCAGCCGGTCGTCGACGCATTTGCCAGGCTCGGCTATCCCTTGAGCCTCTCGGTCGGTCTCGCTATCGTCGAGCTCGTCTGTACTATCGCGTATGTGTTTCAGCCGACGTCAATCCTCGGCGCGATTCTCCTGACGGGCTATCTCGGTGGCGCCGTCGCGGCGCAGGCGCGCATCGGCAGTCCGCTTCTTTCCACCACATTGTTCCCCATCTATATCGCGATCCTCGTATGGGGAGGGCTCTGGCTGCGGGACGAGCTGCTGCGTGCCCTGATTCCCCTTCGACGCAGGTAGCAGGGAGCGCATATGTCGTTTCAAGCCTACTTGGACAATGTGCAGACCAAGACCGGAAGGACGGCGGCCGAGTTTGTGGCGATGGCCAAGAAGAAAGGGTTCGTGGAGTTCCGAGGAGGTCGCAGAGACTAAGAACCCTTGTTCAGGAGCTGGGGCCCATGAGCGCTCTTGACTTTTTCACCTAACAGCGTTAGGTATTCTCGAGCATGGCCCAGTCACGTGTTCGAGCGGCCCACGCCGCCAAGCCACCCACGCGCAGCCGGCTGCGTCGTGACCGCGAGCGCGTCGAAACGCGGGAGCGGATTCTCGATGCCGCCAGAGAGATGTTCGTCCGCGATGGGTACGAGGCCACCACGATGCGGGCCATCGCTGACAAACTCGACTACACGGCGACGGCCATCTATCACCACTTCCGCAGCAAAGAAGCGCTGATGTTGGAGCTCGCCACGACCGATTTCCGCGCCCTGGCGGCGGCGTTCAGCCAGATTGGTCGCATCGAGGAT
>DASPXJ010000048.1:0-5162 GCA_035637355.1 Gemmatimonadales bacterium | reverse complement strand
CCGAGGCAGCTCCCGACGGCTCATGACCATGCGGCGCTCTCGAGCGACCCGCGGATAACAGAGTGATCCACCGTCGCAGCTGCCCCGACCGCCCCCCTCGGGGATCGAAGATGACTTGACGGGTCATTCCATAACAGGGCGATTTTGCGGCATCGAGGGGCGCTGTTGCGGCGGCGCCGCCTTGTTGCACCTCCCAATGCGGATAATTTAGGCCGGGGGGTGGGGGGTGTCCTTGAAATGATGCCGCTGAGCCGGTCCGCTCGCATGTTGGTCAGCATCGCCGTTGTGTTGCTGGGGGCGGTGGTGCTGCTGTACGCCTTCCAAGAGACCAGCCTGCCGACGCGCCTGATCGTTGGCGTGGCGCTCGCGCTCATCGCCGCGTGGTTCGTGTATTCGCTATGGGTCGATCGCCGCTATGCGCGGTTGCTCGAAGACGAGGTCGCCCATCAGACCCGCTCGCTCATGAGCTCCCTCAGCGCCACTGCGTCGACCGAGCGCAACCTCCGCCTGCTGATGGAAGCCGTTCCCGATGCGATCACCGTCGTGGATCGCGACGGCCACGTGCTCGACGAGAACAGCTCCGGCCGCACGCTCGTGAACACCGCTTCCCTCCCCGAGGCTCCACGATCGGCCTTCGGTTGGCTCGCCGGGACCGCCATGCGCATCGCGCGCGAGAATCTCGGCGCGGCGTTCGACGGCGAGCTGCGCCGCTTCGAAGTCCCCTTCCGGCGGCCGGACGGCGGCGAAGGCACCGCGAACGTGCTGCTCGCTCCGGTGCGCGAAGGCGGCCGCATTCCCAAGGTCCTCGCGCTGGTGCGGGACATCACCGAGCAGCGCCGGGCGCAAACACAGCTGCAACAAGCGGAGAAGCTCGCGGCCATGGGGCAGCTGGTGAGCGGCGTCGCCCATGAGATCAACAATCCGGCCGCGATCATCTCCGGATTCGCCCAGACGCTGCTGCTCGATCAGCTCGCGCCGGAACAGCGGGAGACGGTGCAGATGATGTATGACGAGGCGACACGGATCGGCCGCATCACGTCGAACTTGCTGGCGTTCGCGCGCGCCGGGAGCAAGGAACGTACGCTGGTGGACCTGAACGAGATCGTGCGCCGCACCTTTGCGCTGCGCTCCTACCATCTCACCACGCTCAACATCACGGTGAATCTCGAGCTGGACGATGCCAACCCCAAAGCCTGGGCCAACAGCTCGGAGATGCAGCAGATGCTGCTGAACCTGCTCATCAATGCCGAGCAGGCGCTCACGGGAGCGGCGGGCCGGCGCGTGATCACGATCCGCACCCTGACGACGAGGGGCGAGCGCATCCAGCTGCAAGTCGCCGACACCGGCCCGGGAATTCCGCTCGACATTCAGGAGAAAATCTTCGATCCCTTTTTCACCACGAAACCCGAAGGGGCGGGCACCGGTCTCGGGCTATCGATCTGCTACGGCATCGTGCACGACCACGGCGGCCGGATTTCGGTGCATTCCGTGCCCGGCCACGGCGCCACGTTCACGGTCGACTTGACGCGGGATGCGCGCGCCCGTCGCCGCATCACGCCCGCGCCGCTGCCGGTCACGTCCACGGGACGCGCGCCGGACGGGAACCTGTCGGTCTTGCTGGTGGATGACGAGGAAGGGCTGCGCCGCGCGGTCCTCAGCTTCCTCAAGCGCCGGGGCATGCACGCGATCGCGGTCGAAGACGGCGGCGACGCGCTGCGCGTGCTCCGCCGCGAACGATTCGATGTGATCGTCTCCGACGTCCGGATGCCGGGGATGAGCGGTGGAGAGTTCCTGGAACGGCTGCGGCGCGAGCATCCCGCGATGGTGAACCGCCTCATCTTCACCACCGGCGATACCTTCGCCGCCGACACCGCCACCCTGCTGCGTGATGCCGGCGTGCCGTCGCTCGTGAAGCCGTATGACTTCGCGCAGCTCGAAATCCTGCTGCACGAAGTTGCCGAGGCCGCTAGAACCTCGGCTTGAGGCGCAGCTCCAGGTCCGAGCGCCCGATCCCGTTCGCCGTGGGGGCGAGGCTGAACCGCAGCGGCTCCGCGTCCACCGCCAGCGCATCGAGCACCTGCGCCGCGACGGTCAACTCATAGTCGCCGGGCTTCACGCCCATGAGATAGAACGCGCCGTCGTTGAAAGTGACGAGCGTGCGGCGCGTGCCGCTGCGCCGCTCGGTCAGCAGGAGGGTCACACCGCCCACGCCGGCGCCGTTGCGGACCACGCGCCCCTCGATGATGCCCGCTTCGACGACGGGGATGTCGAGACTGCGGAAGCGATTCGGTCCCGGCACGATGCTGGTGCGCGCGAACAGCGGCACGAGCAACGGCGATTCCAGCGACAGCGAGTCGAGGCTGACGAGCACGGGCTCGAACGGCACGAGATCCCAGACGTGATATGCGCCCACGGAATCAGTCTGCGCGGCCAGCGTCCCGACGAGGACGCGCGCATTGGCGACCGGTGCCTCGCCGATATCGCGGATGCCGTTCGCGTTCACGTCCATGAACACGCGGCCCGAGAGTCCCGAGCGCTCCAGCGACGGACCGGGAGCGACGCCGAGGCGCTCGGTGCGACGGTCCCACAGGACCGAGCCCTGCAAGAACTGGGTGGCGCTCACGGGCTGGCCTGGCGGAGCGAGCACGGCCGTCACGGCCCGCAGCGCAGAGAAATTCGACGTCAGCGTCAGGGTATAGCTGAGCCCCGCATCGCCGCGGAGCCAGTTCGCACCGATTTCGAGGCGCACCCCTTTGGCGACGGGCCGAGCGGCGAAGGCCGACCAGGAGACGAGCCCGGCCTGGCGCTCGATCTCGCTCGTGCCGCGCAGCAGCACCTGACTCAGGAATCCGCCCCAGCGAGGTCGCGGCAGCATCAATGCGCTGATCCCGACGAACTCGCGGTCGCCGCCAGCGGCCTGCCCATGCTCCGTGCGCACGTACGGCAACAGACGGATGTCATTCGTCTGCAGCGACGCGCCGAGTCGAGTCCGGGTGAGCGCACCGGCATCGGTGCTGATGCGCTCGACGCGGCCGTCGAAGAAGAAAAACCCGTGGCTGGTTCTGGGCCGCACGAATCCGGTCAATGTCCACTGCGCGCGCCGGCCGGGGACGGCCAGGACCGAAGCCGAATCGCGCTCGAAATGCACGTACTCGCCTTCCACGCGCAGATCCACGGACGGCTCGTAGCGCAGCGCGCCACGCTCGAGTCCCGCGCCCACCACCTCACTCTGAATCGCCCACGCATTGCTTGGATTCCCCACCACCGTGGCGTAGGGGTGCGTCCGGTCGGGCAACGAATCCCGCCAGTACTGATCGAGGCCACCCTGCACCGTCCAGCGACGCGTGGCGCCGTAGCGCAGGTCGAGATTCGCCGTGGCCTCGCAGATGAACGTGGGCTGCGGGCAGCGGCCGCCGCCCAGCCCGTATTCGAAGCGGCGGGCGGGAAGCAGCTCGCTCAACACCCGGTACGTGCGGTTGAACTCGCGGATCTCGCCGAACGGCCCGTACGCGACGAAATCGACCGGATTCTCGCCGTAGCGCACGGGGAGATCGATCGCGAAGCCGCCCGCGGCATCCGCCGTATCGAAGGCCACCAGATCACCGCCGCGGTACGCCTCCACCGACCACCCCGGCTCGAGACTGCCGGCGTAGCGCAGCGACCCGATGAGCGACGGGCGAACGAACGGCGCGTTGGTGAGCGAGACGCCTTCGAGCGCACGCGCGCGCGGGCCGGTGGACGCGACATCGCCCAACCGCAGCTGCTTGACCCAGCGGTTCTCCCGCCAGACGCCGGTCCACGACCCATCGACATGCACCCGGCCCTGGTCCGCCGGTCCGACACTCTGCCCGAGCATCTCCAGCGACCCACCCCCGACATCGGCGCCGAGCCCAAACCCGTAGGTGGATCCCGCGAGCGGATCCGACGACGGCGCAAACAGGGAGTAGTCGATGACGACACCGTCCCACGCCGGACGCTGCAGGCCGAATGTCAGATCGGGGCGCAGCCCGTCGGCACGCCGCAGATAGGCGTCGCGCGCGGCCTCACGGCGCAGGCGCCGGGCGATCGGCAGGCTGCCGGGATCCACGACCGTCGCCGTGAGATCGGACCAATCGACGGCGAACATCACGCCGAGCAAGTCGCCCAGACGCTCGCTGCCCACGTACAGCTCCGGAGATTCGAACCGGATAAACTCGTGCTCGATGTGAACCCGGTGGTCGCCATATTCCATCGAGTCGCTGCGCGGATCGATGATGATGCGGCGGTTGCCGGGATCGACGGTCGCCTCGAGGCGGCCCTCGGGCGTGAGGCGATGGCGGATCTCGACGAGCTGAAAGAACTGCGACAGCGGCAGCAGCACCTCGGACCGCACGCGGTACCCTTGCACCGTCGTCCCGGTGATGCGGCCGATGCGCAGATCGATGACGACGGGTTCCGGCGTCGTGTCCTGAGACACCGGGGGGGGGGCGCTATGGAGGGCAGCCACGAGCGAGAGCACCGCCCCCAGGTGGAGCATGGGCTACTGGTAAATCAGCGAGACGATGACGTTCCCCTGGTAAATCCCCGGCTTCGCTGCGGCCGCGGGGTTCACGGTGCCGCCGATCCAGATGTACATGCTTGGATTCGCGGTCGGACCGAGGCGCCCAACCGCGCCCGTCGCGGGATTGAAAATCGTACCGCCGACGGGATTGTTCGTCGCGCGACGCCAGATCGCCGACACCGCGCTGAACGTGATCGGCATCGTCGAGCCGGGCAGCGCCTGAATGTTGGTCAGCAGCGTCGGCAGGGTGAAGCTAATGATCACGAATGCGTTCGAGCTGCCGGTGACTTGCCATTCACCGGCCGTTGCGGCGGTCGGTAGCACGGTCGTGGGGACGCCCTTGATCACGGTGCCGAAGTTCAGATCGCTGAGCGTCGCGATCGTCATCCCGACGGTCACGATGACCGCGTCGGCGGAGACGCTCGCGCCGGCTTGCGCGGAGACACGCCCGCTCAACCCCAGGCACATCGCAACCAGCAGCGCCCGTTTCACGGAACGACCAGCTGCACGGAGTCACGGACCGCCGGAGCCTTCAGCACGACCGCGGGGTCGAGATCCTCGCGCTCGGTGACCACCTCGTAGCGCAGCCAATACCGGCCGCGCGGCAGCCGTGGCGGCGCGA
>DASPXJ010000047.1:0-4064 GCA_035637355.1 Gemmatimonadales bacterium | reverse complement strand
CCAAGCCATGAGCACCACGGACCCGATTCACGCCATTGCCACCAAGCGTTGGACAATCGCTCTTATACTTTCGGTGCTGATGCTGGTCATCTATTTAGGCTTCATCCTGCTCGTCGCATTTGGCAAAGGCTTGCTTTCGATCCTGCTGACACAAGGACTCAGTCTGGGCATTCTGCTGGGCGCGCTTACGATCGTCTCCTGTTGGATCCTTTCCTTGATCTACGTGTTTTGGGCCAACAGGAGCTATGACGCGGCCGTCGCACAAGCCATCGCACAAGCCGTCGCGCGGACAACGACGCCTGCGGGGAGGAAACCATGAGCGGATCGAACCCTCTCGCCATCCTGTTCTTTTTCGTCTTCATCGCGCTGACCCTCGTGATCACCTATTGGGCGGCGAAGCGAACCAAGACCACCGAGCATTTCTATGCCGCCGGGCATGGGGTCACCGGATTTCAGAACGGCCTCGCGCTCGCTGGCGACTATATGAGCGCCGCGAGCTTTCTGGGCATTGCCGGTCTGGTCGCGCTCAACGGCTTCGACGGGTTGATCTATTCCACGGGATGGCTCGTCGGCTGGCCGATCATCCTGTTCCTGATCGCCGAGCCGCTGCGCAATCTCGGCAAATACACGTTCAGCGACGTGGTCGCCTACCGGCTGCAGCAGCGGCCGGTCCGGATTGCGGCGGTGATCGGCACGATGGCGGTCGTGCTTACCTACTTGATCGCCCAGATGGTCGGCGCCGGCACCCTGGTCAAGCTGCTGTTCAACCTGGACTACACGCTCGCCGTCATCATCGTCGGCATCGTCATGATGACCTATGTGCTGTTCGGTGGAATGCTCGCGACCACTTGGGTGCAGATCATCAAGGCTTGCCTGCTGCTGGGCGGGGCCGTGGTGCTCGCGGTTCTCGTGCTCGCTCAGTTCGGGTTCAATCCTATGGCGCTGTTCGCCAAAGCGGCTGAGCTCAATGGCAAGCAGGTGCTCGAGCCGGGCACCAAGGTGGTTACCGGTGCCTGGGATGCGGTCTCCCTGGGGTTGGCCCTCATGTTCGGGACCGCCGGCCTGCCGCACATATTGATGCGCTTCTACACGGTCCCGGATGCTAAGCAGGCCCGGATTTCCGTGGTGTGGGCAACGATCTGGATCGGCGGGTTCTATCTGATCACCTTCGTTCTCGGCTTCGGCGCCATGGTGCTGGTCGGGATGAAGGAGGTCGTTGGCGCCGGGGGCGGCGGCAACATGGCGGCCCCTCTGCTCGCCAATGCGGTCGGCGGTTCGGCCTTCTTCGGCTTCATCTGCGCGGTCGCCTTTGCCACCATCCTCGCGGTTGTCGCCGGACTCACTTTGTCGGGCGCGGCTGCGCTCTCGCATGACATCTGGGTCAACGTGGTCAAGGGCGGCCAAGCGTCGGAACGCGAGCAGCTTCAGGTCGCTCGTGTCGCGGCCGTCATCCTTGGGGTTTGCGCGATCGTGCTGGGAATCGTCTTCCAGGGTCAAAATATCGCCTACATGGTCGGCCTCACGTTCTCCATCGCGGCATCGGCGAACTTTCCCGCCTTGATCATGGCCATCTTCTGGCGTCGCTTCACCACTTGGGGCGCGGTGACCGCCATCGTTCTCGGCACCGTCTCGACGCTGGTGTTGCTCTATTGCGGTCCGACCATCCAAGTCGACATCCTCAAGAATGACATCGCCGAGGTTTCCAAGCAGTGGTGGTACTTCCCGCTCAAGAATCCCTGCATCATCACGATGACTCTGTCGTTTCTGTCGGGAATCGTGGTCTCGCTGCTCATGCCGGAACCGGCTGCCGAGGCTGGTTTCGCCGAGGTGGAGCGCCGTGCCATCTTGGGGGCACTGGCTGAACTTGGACCGCCGGCGACCAAACCTGCTCCGGCAGAGTAAACGGGCGTTGCCATTTCTGCTCGGGCCAAGTTGGCCCGAGCAGCAGCGCCTTGAAGCACACCTCGGGCGTGCTACCGATATGGCGCCGCATAGGTGCTCGAGCCGGTGCGCCCGATAGCATCGCGGCTGTGATGCATGAGCGAGTGGCTGCGACGCTTGAGTCGTCCCATCGGCGATCTGGTCGATCGGCGAGGGGTCACCGGATCCGTGGCCGAACCGCTGCTCGGTCTCGTGGCGCGCATGCGTGAGGCGGGCGAGGCAGCGGCCCTCATCACGGACACGGACGGGCGGGTTACCGGGGTGCTCACTGCAGAGGACCTCGTCGAGCGGGCATTGTTCACGCTCGAGCCGGACCAGCCGGTGGCCGCAGCGTTGCGTCGCCGCGTTCCGGCGCTGCACGACCAGAATCGGATCTTTCAGGCGCTCGTCGAGATGCGGAGGCAGCGGCGCAATTGCCTGCCGGTAGCCGATGCGGCGGGCCGCCCCGTAGGACTGATTCGTTTCGAGGGACTGCTCGACGCAGCATTCGCCGGCCTGCTTGGGCAACTTGATTCCGCGGTACCAAGTGAGAGCGCATCGCCGTCGCGGGATGTCAAAATGGCCCAGGCCAACCTCGCCGCCGTGCTATTGGCGGCGGGCGAGCCTGCGATGGACGTCATCACACTCATCAATGCGCTCAACGATGACATTACGGCAGCGGTCGTGCGTCAGGCCGTTGTGACCATGGCTGAATCGGGCTGGGGCGGGCCGCCGGTCCCATTTGCCGTACTGGTGATGGGCTCGGCCGGCCGCGGTGAGAGCCTGCTCAATCCGGATCAGGACAACGGCTTCATCCTCGCCGATCACGCCGACTCCGAGAATGAAAGCGTCGACCGGTTTTTCATCGAGCTGGCACGGCGGTTCACGCGCGGCCTTGAACAAGCGGGTTTTCCCTTGTGCGCCGGGAACGTCATGGCGACCAACTCGCTTTGGCGCAAAACGCTGACCCAATGGCAGGCGCAAGTGACCGGTTGGGTGCGCTCGCGTGACAATCAAGAGATCATGTTCACCGATATTTTCTTTGATTTCCGCGCAATCTCCGGCTCGCCCGAACTCGCGCCGGCCTTGCGCCGACACGTCACGGCCGTGGCGCGGGACAACCTGCCGTTCCTCGCGCAGATTTCCTGGCTGCAACACGACCGCACGAGTACTGTCGATTTGTTCGGGCAACTGATTGCCAAAGATGGGCCCGACAAGGATGCCATCGATCTCAAGCTGCGTGCGACCAAGCCGCTGGTGGAGATCGTGCGATTGCTGGCGCTGAAAAACGGGGTCGAGGCGACGGGAACCCCGGCGCGGCTCGCGGCTCTGGTCGAGGCCGGCGGTCTCGCGGGTGAGGATGCGGCAAGCTTGAGTGCCGACGTGACCTTTCTTCTCGACCGTCTGTTGCGCCATCAGATCGACCGCATCTCGGCGCGGCAGCTGCCGGACAATTGCATGAAGCCGGAATCACTCGATCGGCTCGGGCGAGAGCGCCTTGTGCAGGTATGCCGAGAGATCGATCGCTGGCGCCAGCGCCTGGTCGCCGATTATTTCCCCGGACTGGCGTGAGCGTCAGCCCGCCAACCCCCGCCGCAGGTTCGCGCGGAAGCCATACCCGAAAGATCGCGCCGTCGGCGGCCCGCGGCCAGGAGCAGGATGGTGCTGGCCCACATGGCTCAATCCACCTCGAGCGACGGCGGCGTTCTCCTGCGCTCGACGGGAAGTGCAATCATTGCGGTGAGCGCCGCCCAAGCGCAAAACAGATACACGAATAGGAACGGCCAGCCGAACATGATCGAGCTCGCGAATATCCACAGCGTCGGTGGATTGAACCCAGCGAGCGGAACTACCGCACTGGGCTCCCACCTTGGGTCATGACGCTGAATGAGGCCCAGAGCAAACAGCCCGACGAGCCGATCCCTACGACACGCTTCCTGCGGCATGGCGCTCCCACTCGTGCTGATAAGCCCGCAGCTGCGCGGCCATGTCGCTTACGGCGGTGAGCTGGCCGAGGCGGGTGATGCCGCGCTCCTCACAACGATCCAGCAACCGTAGCAGGATGGCGGCGGTAAGCAGCGAATCGCGCAGAGCGCTGTGCCGCTGCACGACATCGAGTCCCAGCCGCGCGGCAATGGCGTCCA
>DASPXJ010000046.1:0-2200 GCA_035637355.1 Gemmatimonadales bacterium | reverse complement strand
GTCGTGATCCACCGGCGTGAGATCCGTCGCCTTCCCGGTTGCGACATCGACGCGAAACAGATGCTGCCGTTTGCCCGCGCGCAAATCGTCCCAATGGCGCCACAGCAGGTCGGTCCAGATCCGCGCCTCCGTGGGATACGCCCCGTTGCGTTGATCGATCTCCTGATTCGCGGGCCATTTGATGTCGCTGACGACCAGCAGGCCTGAGCCGTCGGGGAACCACACCGGATCCGACGCTCCGTCGGCCAGGCTCGACACCTTGTGCGCGTCGCCGCCGGCGATCGGCAGCAGCCAGACCTGTGCCCCGCCCTCGCGCGTCGAGATGAACGCGATGGTCTTGCCGTCGGGCGACCAGCGCGGCTGGCGGTCCGAGCCAGGCCCATTCGTCACCTGCCGCGTTCGTCCCGTCGCGACCTCGACGACCCAGACCCGCGCGACGTTGCGATTATCCTGGAGCGAGGGCGTCGAAACGGTGTAGGCGACCCACTTCCCGTCCGGCGAGAGCTGCGGATCGCTGATGGCCTTGAGCGCGATGTAATCGTCGAAGGTGATGGCGCGCTTTTGGGCGAATACGGGAAACGGGAAAAGGGAAACGGGAAACGTGAGTGCAAGGAGAAGTCGCAGTCTCATCTCAATACTCGGGATGTGTGAGGATGGTGCGGACCAGGTCGTCGAACAGTTGCGACTCCGGGGTCACGTTGCCGTCCGCGTCGGTGTGGACGTTCCAGGCAGCCAGCTCGTGCAGCGCAGTCGCTTCCTCGTAGGTGAGGTGCAGCACGTGACCGTTCGCGTTCTGACTCGCCTTGTCGAGCACCTGCTTGAGCACGTCGGGAAGGTGCTTGGCAGTCCGCACCGCGTCGAACTGTTGTCTGGTCACGCTGAGATCCATGCGCTAATCTTGGGTACCTTCGTAGTCACTCGCAACTCAGAGCGCTGATGCCACGCACCGCATTCCTGTCCACGGGTTTTCACGTCCCCGCGCGGCTCGTCACCAACGACGATCTCGCGAAGATCATGGACACCTCCGACGAGTGGATCGTGCAGCGCAGCGGCATCAAGACGCGCTACTGGGTGGACAAGGGCGATACCGGCGTCACGCTGGCGCGTGAAGCGTCACAGAAAGCGCTGGAAAAGGCCGGCCTCACGGCGAAGGACCTCGATTGCATCATCTACTGCACCTGCACCCCCGATCATTTCGAGCCGGGCAACGGCGTCTTTCTGCAGCGCGAACTGGGCCTCACCGACATTCCCGCCGTCGACGTCCGCAATCAGTGCAGCGGTTTCATCTATGGGCTCTCGATCGCCGACGCGTGGATCCGCACCGGCCAGTACAGGAACATTCTGCTGGTCGGCGCCGAGGTGCACTCGCGCGGGCTCGACAAGACGACGCGGGGGCGCGACACCGCGGTGCTGTTCGGCGACGGCGCCGGGGCCGCGGTACTCGGTCCCGTGAATGAAAATGGCCGGGGCGTCCTGTCCACGCACATCTTTGCCGACGGGCGCTACGCCGAAAAACTGTGGGTCGACGGGCCGGGCCTGGCGCACGATCCGTACGTGAGCGTGGAGATGCTGGAGCGGGGGCTGCACCGCGCCGTGATGGAGGGGCGCGACGTCTTCAAGTTCGCATCGCTCAAGATGCCGGAATCGGTCGCCATCGCGCTCACGACCAACCACCTCACTCCCGCCGACGTCAAACTGCTCGTCCCCCATCAAGCCAACCAGCGCATCATCGAGATGGTCCAGAAGGCCACCGGCCTGCGCGGCGATCAGGTCTACAGCAACATCGAGAAGTACGGCAACACCACCGCGGCCTCGATTCCGATTGCGCTCGATGAGGCGCTGGCCGAGGGGCGGCTCAAGCGGGGCGATCTGCTCGTGCTGACCGCGTTCGGCTCCGGCTTTACGTGGGGGAGTGCCGCGATCCGCTGGTAGAGTCCATCTCCCTTAATTCCTTGAGCTCTCGCGCCGCGCCTTCCGCCAGCGGTGAGCCGCGGTAGCGCTCGACGAAGCGCGCCAACTCCACCCTCAATCGGGCGGTCCGGCCCATCTTGCGATACAAGTCGATCAGCCCGTTGGTCGCACTCATCTGTTCCCGCGGGTTGGCGGGAGGGTTGGCATTGCGGATCTCGAGGTACAGCCGCTCCGCCTCGTCGAATCCTTTGAGCTGCGTTTCCAGAAGGTGCGCGAGGCGCAAGCGCGC
>DASPXJ010000045.1:0-37457 GCA_035637355.1 Gemmatimonadales bacterium | reverse complement strand
TGAAATCCGGGCCACATTCCCGGAGTTGACCGAATCGACCATCAATTCCTACGGCATCTTGAACCGGCGCGCGCTGGGCGGTCTGGTTCGAGACAACATCTACGTCGTCTGGGTGAAGCTGCGGGAAGGCGCGACACTGCCGTAAGTCCGAGTCGTCTCATCCGTTTCCCGTTTCGGTTTTCAACCCCTATATTGGGGGCCGTTTGGGCGGTGCGGGATAACGACCCTCTGACGGGAGGCGGAATGGGCCAAGGGATGCAGCAGGCCCCAGTGGAGCAGGGCGGGGGCGGCAGCTCGTTGATGGACGTCCTCAAGGTCCTCTATGACCCCAGCGCCGTTTTCGAGCGGGTCCGTGAGAAACCGAGTTTCCTCGTTCCCTACCTCGTGATCTGCGTAGTGCAGGTCGCGATCTACTTCGCGAACATGCCGTTCCTCAGGGCCGGGATGGCGGCGCAGATGGCGTCGCGCCCCGCGGGTGGGCCCGATCCGTCGAAGTTCCTCTGGATCGGCGCGGTCTTCATTCCGGTCGGGTTCGCGATCGGCCTGCTGATCGGGGCCGGTCTCTTGTGGGTGCTCGTTTCGGTCTTCGGCGGTGAGGCAAAGTTCGGCAAGCTGATGAGTGTCGCGGCGTATTCCGCGGTGCCATCGGTAGTCCTGCTCGCGATCGTGGGCACGCTCGTCCTGCACATGCAGGGCGTCGGCCAGATCACCGGACCGCAGGACTTGCAGCCCGCGCTCGGCCTCGATCTGCTCGCACCCGGAGCCAAAGGGTTCGTCGGAGCGGTGCTGAAATCGATCAATCCCTTTAGCATCTGGGGACTCGTGCTGACCGCGATTGGCGTCTCGACGACGCACCGCCTGTCCAAGCAAACGGGCTACATGGTCGCGACGGTTGCGTTCTTGATCGGCGTGATCATCGCCGGCGGCGCGGCCGCGGTCTTCAAACGGTAGCGCGCGTCCGGCTCACGACGCCCGCCTCCTCGAGAGCCGCCTGGGCCGCGGCGAGGCGGGCGATCGGGACCCGGAAGGGAGAGCAGGACACGTAGTTCATGCCGGCGCGGTGACAGAACTTCACCGAGCTGGGCTCGCCGCCATGCTCGCCGCAGATCCCCACCTTCAAGTCGTGCCGCGCGCTCCGTCCCAGTTTCACCGCCATCTCGACGAGCTTCCCGACGCCGACCTGATCGAGCACCTGGAAGGGATCCTCCATCAAGATCGCGTGCTCCACATAGAACGGCAGAAACCGGCCGGCGTCGTCGCGCGAGAGGCCGAATGTCGTCTGCGTAAGGTCGTTCGTTCCGAACGAGAAGAACTCGGCCTGCTTGGCGATGTCATCGGCGGTCAGGGCGGCGCGCGGCAGCTCGATCATCGTCCCCACGAGGTACGGAACCGCGCGCCCCTCGCGATGGAAGACCTCCTCGGCGACGCGGTGAACGATTTGGGACTGATTGACCAGCTCCCGCACGTCGGCGACGAGCGGAATCATGATCTCGACCGTGACCTTCTTCCCTTTGCCGGCGACATGCCCCGCCGCCTCGAAAATGGCGCGGGCCTGCATCTCGGTGATCTCCGGATACGTGATCCCCAGGCGGCAGCCGCGGTGGCCGAGCATCGGATTTGCTTCGATGAGCGAGTGGATGAGGCGCTCGAGCTGGGCGCTCGGCACCTTGGCATGCTTGGCGAGCGCAGCGATCTCGGCGTGCGTGTGCGGCAGGAACTCGTGCAGCGGTGGATCGAGCAGCCGGATCGTGACCGGGAGGCCGTCCATGACTTCGAAGATCCCCTCGAAGTCACCGCGCTGAATCGGGAGGAGCTTGGCGAGCGCCTTGCGGCGACCCGCTTCGTCGGATGCGAGGATCATCTCCCGCATCAGGGTGATGCGATCGCCTTCGAAGAACATGTGCTCCGTGCGGCACAACCCGATGCCTTCCGCGCCGAACTCCCGCGCCCGGCGCGCGTCGGCGGGAATATCGGCGTTGGCTCGTACGCGCATCCGTCGCTTCGCGTCCGCCCAGGACATCAGGCGGTCGTACTCTTTTCCCGCCTTGGGGGTGACCAGCCTAGCCGCACCGAGGATGACGCGGCCCGTCGTCCCATCGACCGTAATTACCTGACCCCGCTTGACCGCACGGCCATTGACGCGGAATCGGCCGGCGGAGGGATCGACATCCAGCTCTTTCGCGCCCACCACGCACGTCTTACCCATGCCGCGCGCGACGACTGCTGCATGGCTCGTCATTCCGCCTCGCGCGGTGAGGACAGCGCGCGCTGCCACGATACCATGGTAGTCCTCAGGCGACGTCTCGGGGCGCACGAGGATCACATCGTGGCCCTTTTTCTTGAGCGCCTCGGCTTCGTCGGCATCGAACACGACCTCGCCGGTCGCCGCGCCAGGCGAGGCGGGCAGCCCTTTGGCCAGCACGGTCACGCTGGAGCGTGGATCGACCATGGGATGGAACAGCTGATCCAGATCCTGCGGCGGCACGCGCTGGATCGCTTCGTCTTCTGTAATCAGCCCCTCGTCCACCATTTCGACCGCAGTCCGAACCGCCGCCATTCCCGTCCGTTGCGCGCGACGCGTCTGCAGCATGTACAGCTGGCCGTGCTCGAACGTGAACTCCACGTCCTGCACGTCCTTGAAGTGCTTCTCGAGTTTCGTCCCCAGGCGGTCGAGCTCGCGGTAGATCTTGGCGAGCTTGCCGCGCTTCATTTTCTGGATGGGCTCGGGCGTACGCGCGCCGGAGACCACGTCCTCGCCCTGCGCGTTGGTCAGCACGTCGCCGTTCAGCACGTGCTCGCCTGTGGAGCAGTCTCGCGTGAATGCCACGCCCGTGCCGCAGTCGTCGCCCATGTTGCCATAGACCATGGCGACGACGTTCACGGCGGTTCCCAGGCTGTCAGGAATGCCGTTGACCTGGCGGTAGTCCTTGGCACGCTTGGTATGCCAGCTCTTGAAGACCGCTTCAATCGCGCCCCAGAGTTGCTGCTGCGGATTGTCCGGGAAGGGGTGGCCCGTCTGCTTCTTCACGATCGTCTTGAAGTCGTGCACGAGATCGTGCAGGTCGTCGGCGGGAAGATCGATATCGCGCTTGACCTTGCGACGGGCCTTGGCCTTGTCGAGCTCCTCCTCAAAGGGGGCTTTGCCGATGTCGTACACGACGTCGCCGTACATCTGCACGAAACGGCGGTAGGAATCGTAGGCGAAACGTGGATTCTTCGACCCGGCGATCAGCCCTTCAACCGTTTGATCGTTCAGGCCGAGGTTCAGAATCGTCTCCATCATCCCCGGCATCGACACCGCCGCGCCCGATCGCACCGACACCAGGAGCGGGTTCTGCGCGTCGCCCAGGCCCTTCTTCGTGACGCGCTCCAGGTGCTTGAGATGGCGATCGACTTCAGCGCGCAGCGCGGCGGGGAAGGTGCCCTGCTCGAGGTAGGTGATGCACAACTTGGCGGAGATCGTGAACCCGGGCGGAACGGGCAGGCCCAGATTGGCCATCTCGGCGAGCCCGGCGCCCTTGCCGCCGAGAATGTCGCGCATCGCCGCCGAGCCATCGGCGCGGCCGTTGCCGAAGAAGTAGACGTGCCGTTCGACGGACATATCCTAAAACTGGAGGCGTTGCCCCTACACGGCCATGGTCACCTGGAGAGGGGCGGATTGGCGGGCACGTTGGGTGTCGTCGGGAATGGCGGTGGGGTAGTGGCCGGAGAAGCAGGCGTCACAGAACTCGCCCTGATCGCCTCCCATGGCGCGCGTCATGCCTTCGAGCGAGAGGTAGCCTAACGTATCCACCCCCAAATGCTTGCGAATCTGCTCCAGCGAATGGCTGGAGGCGATCAGCTCCGCCTTGGTTGGCGTATCGATGCCGTAATAGCACGGCCCGGTGATCGGCGCCGAGGCGACGCGGAAGTGGACCTCCTTGGCGCCGGCCTGGCGAATCATCTGCACGAGCTCCCGGCTCGTCGTACCGCGGACCAGCGAGTCGTCGACCACGACGACCTTCTTCCCCTGGAGCACTTCCCGCACCGGGTTGAACTTGATTTTGACCTTGGCGTTGCGGGCGGCCTGCGTCGGGTTGATGAACGTGCGTCCCACGTAATGGTTGCGGATCAGCGCGTGCTCGAGCTTCAGGCCCGACTGCTCGGCAAAGCCCAGCGCCATCGCGTTGGATGAGTCGGGAACGGAGAAGACGCACGCCGCACCCGCGGCGGGATGCTCGCGCGCGAGCTCGCGGCCGAGCGCGCGGCGTACGCGATCGACCGAGCGCCCGAAGATCGTGCTGTCGGGCCGCGAGAAGTACACCAGCTCGAAGATGCAACGCTTGCGGGGTTTCGCCGGCAGGGCCGGCAACTTGTCGATCTCGGGTGGCGAGCCTTGAATGCGCAGGAATTCGCCCGGCTCCAGCTCACGCACCGTGGCGGCGCCGATCAGATCGAGTGCGCAGGTCTCCGACGCGACGACGTAACCTTCACCGAGTTTGCCGAGCCAGAGCGGGCGGAAGCCGCGCGGGTCGACGATGGCATACAGCGTCCGGCCGATCGTGACGACCAGCGAATACGCGCCTTCGACCCGCTCCAGTGCATCGAGCAGCTGATCTTCGGGCTCGCGCGCCTCGGAGCGGGCGATCAGGTGGATCAGCACTTCGCTGTCCGACGACGTCTGGAAGATCGAGCCCTTGGCGACCAGATCGGCGCGGAGCGAGTCGGCGTTCGTGAGGTTGCCGTTGTGCGCGAGCGCCAGCGGCCCCTCGTGATACCCGGCGAGAATCGGCTGCGCGTTGGCGAGGACCGAGGAGCCGGCCGTCGAGTAGCGCGTGTGCCCGATCGCCACGTCGCCGGGGAGATCCGCGAGCACGCGCTCGCTGAAGACATCCGAGACGAGTCCCATGTCGCGATGTGCGCGGGCCACACCTGCTCCATCCACCGCGACGATGCCGGCCGATTCCTGGCCGCGGTGCTGCAGGCTGTAGAGCCCCAGATAGGTGAGGCGCGATGCGTCGGGGACGCCCGCTACGCCGATGATGCCGCACATCTTGCGATCAGTCTCCCATGCGTCGAGGAATGGCGTTGCAATATACGTCCCGGAGCCGGCTGACAGGCTCCTCTACGCCGCCGTCTCGCAGGGTGATGCGGAAGGCGCCGTCGCGCGCTCCCACCGTGCCGCAGCGCAGCGCCGCAACGCCCAGCTCGCCGGCCAGTGCCTGCACCGCGCCGGCGCGCTCGGGGGAGCACGTAATGACGGCTCGGCCATGGGATTCGCTGAAGAGAAGCTCGTGCGTCGTGAGTCGTGCGTCGTGCGTCGTTAGATCAATGTCCAACCCAAATCCGTGTTCCTGATATGAGCCGCCCATGGCCACCTCGGCGAGGGCGACACCCAGGCCGCCGTGCGAGCAGTCGTGCGCGGAGCGGAACAGGCCGCCCCCCCGCTCGGCGCCGGTGACGAGCAGCTCGATCAGACGCTGCTCGGCCTCCAGGTCCACGCGGGGCGGCTGGCCTCCGAGAAACTCGTGACACACCTCCCAATAGGCTGAGCCGCCCAGCTCGGCGCGTGTTTCACCCAGGACGAACACGAGGTCGCCGGTTGCACGCGCGTGACTCGGCACGGCGCGGTCGGCACGCGTGAGCAGGCCGATCATCCCGACGACCGGGGTCGGATCGACCGCGCCCGTCGGACTCTCATTGTAGAACGAGACATTGCCGCCGGTGACCGGCGTACCCAATGCGCGGCAGGCGTCGGCGATGCCGCGACATGCTTCGCGAAACTGGTGGAAGACGGCGGGACGCTCCGGGTTGCCGAAATTCAGGCAATCGGTGATACCGAGCGGCCGTGCCCCCGTGCATGCGACGTTGCGCGCGGCCTCGGCGACGGTCGCCTTGCCGCCCTCGTACGGATCGAGGCGCACGTAGCGGCTGTTGCAGTCCGTCTTCACGGCAATGCCGAAGTCCTCGTGCCGGACGCGGATCACGCCGGCGTCGCCACCCGGCGGGATTACGGTGCAGGCCTGGACGGTGGAGTCGTACTGTTCAAACACCCATCGTTTGCTGGCAACCGACGGTGAATCCAGGAGCTGCAGCAGCGCTTCGGAAGGAGCAGGGAGCAAGGAGCGAGGAGCAGGATGCGCCGCGCGAAGTGCCGCGATCCGCGGATCCTCTGTGGCTTCCGGATAGTAGACCGGACAGTCCTCGACGAGCTGTCGCCCGGGAATCTCGACGACGACGTTGCCCTGCCAGCTGCAGCGATACATGCCGTCATCCGTAACCTTCCCGATCGGTGTCGCGCTGAGCTCCCACTTCGCGGCGATCGCCTGGACCTCCTTCACGCGATCGCTCTTCGCCACGACGAGCATCCGCTCCTGCGACTCGGAGAGCAGAATCTCGTACGGCGTCATCCCCGGTTCGCGGGTTGGGACTCTGGACAGGTCGATCTCGACGCCCACGCCGCCGCGCGCCGCCATTTCCGCCGAGGACGACGTCAAACCCGCGGCGCCCATGTCCTGAATGGCGACGATGTGCCCCGAGGCGATCAACTCGAGGCTCGCTTCGAGCAGCAGCTTTTCCGTGAACGGATCGCCTACCTGGACCTGGGGGCGGCGCTGCTCGCTTTCGCGCGTCAGCTCCTCGGATGCGAACGACGCGCCATGTATGCCGTCGCGGCCCGTGCTCGAGCCGACGGCGAGGAGGATGTTGCCGACACCGTGCGCGGCGGCCTTGATCAGCTCCTTCTCCTTCAGCACGCCGACGCACATGGCGTTCACCAGCGGGTTGCCGGAATAGCCGGCCGCGAAATCGACCTCGCCGCCGAGCGTGGGCACGCCGACGCAGTTGCCGTAGTCGCCGATCCCGCGCACCACGCCCGCGAACAGATAGCGATTGCGCGCCTCGTCGAGCGGGCCGAAGCGCAGGCTGTTGAGCAGGGCGACGGGGCGGGCTCCCATCGTGAAGACGTCGCGGAGAATCCCGCCGGCACCCGTGGCCGCCCCCTGGTAGGGCTCGACCGCGGACGGGTGGTTGTGGGATTCGATCTTGAACGCGACCGCCCAGCCGTTCGGGAGCCGCAACACGCCGGCGTTCTCCCCCGGTCCCTGGACGACCTGGGGTCCCGTCGTGGGAAATGTCTTGAGGACCGGCCGCGAATGCTTGTAGGAGCAGTGTTCGCTCCACAAGGCGGAGAAAATGCCCAGCTCGGGGAACGTCGGCGTCCTGCCGAGCATGGCTACGATGCGCGCGTACTCTTCGGGTGTGAGGTTGTGCTCCTGCACCAGCTCGGGGGTGATGACGGGGTCGGTCACTTCCGCGTTACGCCCTTGACGACCGCGCGAAACACGCGGCCGAGCACATTGGGCGCGGAAGTCTTCATCAGCGCCTCCGCCTCGCCGGCGTCGAACCAGACGCCGTGACAATGCGTGCACTGGTCGATCTGGATCCCGTCCCAGTCGTGCGTGATGAGGTCATAGCCGCACTTGGGGCATTTCATGTAGTGCTTCTTGCGATCGCTCTCGGCCGCGGCTTGCTGCACCGCGGCGCGCTGTTGCCGCAGCAGCTCGGCGTCGCGGCGCGCGAAGTATTCGTCTTCGTTCTTACTCGGCTTGTCGTGGCTCATGGTGGAGACGCCGGAGGTACGATCCGGAGCGTGTCGCCGCCGGGGTTCGCGACCGGAACCCGTCCCGGCGGCGAGGACGACTCGCCGGAGTAGCCGTGGCCGTCCCAGCGCACGATCGCATCCACCACACGGCCGTCTTTCAGCGTGACGACGTCCATCGTGCCGCACGTGTACTCGCAGCCGTTCTGGTAAAAGAGATACGTGTATTGGCCCACGCGCCGCACGGCCGCCGGTGCCGCCCACAGCTCGTAGACTTCGCGCTCGCTCATGCCCGGATTGACGGTGCCGGTGTCGTTGGAGACGTAGGGCACGTCGCGCGTGACCGCCTGAACCTGCGGCGCCGCGGGCGGGCGAGGACGCTGCGCCTGTTCCTGCGGCTGGGCGGCAATGTGCTCCGCAGTGTCAGGCGCGGGCCGCGCGGGCGGCGGGGTGGTGGTTTGCGTCGCCGTGGACCGGCCCCGCAGCTTGTCCCACGCCAGCTTCAGTTTGGCTTTCGCGGCGTCAACCTGGTCACACCCTGAGGTGGCGACCATCAACAGCGCGCATATCGCCAGCGTGCTGCGTCGCATTGCGAGCCTCCAGAGAGAGGAAGACGCGGGCGCCATCCTGACCACCTAGGACCTGCGCGTTACGGCGCTCCGGGTGCGGCATAATACCTACGACGTTGCGGCCGGGGTTGCACACACCGGCAATATCGTGCATCGACCCGTTCGGATTCTCGGTGACGTAGCGCAAGACCACCTGGGCATTGGCCTCGAGCTCCGCCGCCGTCTCGGGATCGGCCACGTAGCGCCCATCGCCGTGCGCGATCGGCAGCGTCAGCGCTTCGCCGCGCTCGTAGCTTCCCGTGAACGGCGTGTCGGTAGCCTCGACGCGCACCCGCACGGGGCGTGACAGGAACTTGAGATGCTCGTTGCGCATCAGCGCACCGGGCAAAAGTCCCGCCTCGCACAGAATCTGGAACCCGTTGCAGATGCCGAGCACGGCCCCACCGGCGCGCGCGTGCGTCGTCACCGCCCTGAGCACCGGCGAAAACCGGGCGATGGCGCCCGAACGCAGGTAGTCGCCGTAGCTGAATCCGCCGGGCAGGATCACCGCATCGGCCTGTTGCAGGTCGGTATCGCGGTGCCAGACGAAGTAGGCGTCCGACCCCGCGGCCCGCGCCGCATCGAGCGTGTCGGCATCGCAATTCGAGCCCGGAAAGACGACTACTGCGACACGCTGCATTCGTAGTCCTCGGTCACCGGATTGGCGAGCAGGCGGTCGCACATCGTGCGGGCTTTTGCCGCCGCTTCTTCACGGGTTGCGGCCTGGACCTTCAGGACCAGATGCTTGCCGGCCCTGACACTGGCGACCTCACCGAAGCCGAGCGCCTGGAGCGCGTGCTGGACCGCCTGACCCTGGGGATCGAGCAGCGCCGCGCGCGGCATCACCCGGATCTCTACCGTGTACGCGCTCATGCTGCTCCCGGGCGTCGGGGCCCCCCCCCTCCCGCGCCGCCGCGATACGGCTGGTCGTTTTCATCGATGACAATCGGACCGGCGATCTCCGCCTCCTCGTCCTCGGCGGGCGCCTTGAAGAAGCCCAGCAGGATGGCGCGCCCTACGCCGTAGAACATGTACCCGATGCCCAGCGGAAACAGGAACACGTCGTGCTTCCAGATGCCGAATACCAGGATAACAACAATCAGCGCGAGTCCCAATAGTCCGCGGGCGGTGCGGAAGCCCGCGCGCGGCAGTGTCGCGTAGTGGACATTGCTCACCATCAGGATCGTGAGGCCGATCATCAGGAACGTGAGGACCAGGTGCCACGGCAGGCCGCGCAGCGACGTGTAGAGGGCGGTTTGCGTGAACGGATAGTAGGTGGCCAGCGTCATCCCGGCGGCGGGGGAGGGCAGGCCGATGAAGTACGTCTTGGCGCGTCCCGCCTGCGTCACGTTGAACCGCGCCAACCGGATCGCCGCCGCCATCACGTAGAAGTAGCAAAAGATCCACGCCGCCGGGCCGCCGCTCACGAATTCGATCTGATACATAAGGAAGGCGGGCGCCACGCCGAAGCTCACGATATCCACAAGACTGTCGAGCTCGGCGCCGAACCGCGTGCCGGTCCCGGAGATGCGGGCGACGCGGCCGTCGAGGGTATCGAGAATGCCGGCGTAGACGATGAACCAGGCGGCGCGGTAGAACTCGCCGCGCGTCGCCAGCACCATCGCCCAGATGCCGAAGAACAGATTGAAGAGCGTGAACAGGCTCGGCACCACGATCACGACCCGGCGGAGCGGCAGGGGCGGCGGTCTCATGCGTACTCCGCCAGGACCGTGCCGCCGACCCGCACGCGATCACCCGGTTTGACCTTGACGACGGGTCGCGCCGACAGCGGCAGGAAGACGTCGGTGCGGGAGCCGAACCGGATCAGCCCGAGACGCGCGCCCTGGGTGACGCGGTCACCCGGCTGCGAGTCGGTGACGATGCGCCGCGCAATCAGGCCGGCGATCTGGCGCACGAGCACCCGTCCCCGTGGGCCGCGCAGGCCGATCGACGACTGCTCGTTGTCGAGGCTCGCTTTTTCGGCGGCGGCGTGGAGGAACTTGCCCTGGTTGTAGTGCACCAACTCGACGGTCGCATCGACGGGGGAGCGGTTCACGTGCACGTCGAAGACGGACAGAAAGATCGAGATCCGCACCGCCCGCTCCTTCACATACATCGGCTCTTCGATCTCGGTCACGTGCACGACGTGGCCCTCCGCAGCGGCGAGGACGTACCGCTCGCCACGCGGGCCGGGCCGAATCGGATCGCGAAAAAAGGCGACGACCCAGACCGCGACGACCGCCAGCAGCGCGGCGAGCGGCCACCACAGCAGTGCCGCTCCGACCACCAGCGCCCACGCAACCGCGATGAACGGCCATCCCTCTCGCGCAATCCTCACTCCAGCGCTTGCCCCGTGATCCGTCGGTACGCGTCCCGGTAGCGCGCGCTCGTTGCGGCAACAACTGCCGGCGGCAGGGCAGGCGGCGGAGCCTCACCATTCCACTTCCCCTGCTTCTTCAGGTCCGCCAGGTAGTCGCGCAGTGGCTGCTTGTCGAAGCTCGGTTGGCTACGCCCCGCCTGATAACGGTCAGCGGGCCAGAAGCGTGAGGAGTCGGGCGTGAGCATCTCGTCGATGACGAGCAGCTCGCCGTCGGCCGTCGTGCCGAATTCGAACTTCGTGTCCGCGATAATGATCCCGCGGTCGGCTGCATACGCGCGACCCGCCTCGTACAGACTCAAACTGGCGGTCCGCAGCCGTTCCGCCGGCTGCCGGCCGAGGGCGCGCGCCACGTGCGCGAACGTGACGTTCTCGTCGTGCCCGGCTTCGGCCTTGGTGGCGGGAGAAAAGATCGGCGGATCGAGACGCGCACTTTCGGTCAGTCCTCGAGCCAATGCTTCACCGGCCAGCGTGCCAGACTGCTGGTATTCGGCCCACGCGGAGCCGGAGATGTAGCCGCGCACGACGCACTCGAAGGGCACTGGAGTCGCGCGGCGGGTCAGCATCGCGCGACCGGCCAGCTCACCCTGATGCGAGCGAAGCGCCGGGATGCGCGCAACGATGTCGTCGACATTGGCGGTGAGACAGTGGTGCGGCATGACGGACGCGAGCCGGCGGAACCAAAACGCGCTCATTTGGGTCAGGACAGCGCCTTTGTGCGGCACGGCCTCGCGCATCACGACGTCGAACGCGCTCACGCGATCGCTGGCCACCAGCAGCAGCGTCGCCTCGTCGACCTCGTACACCTCGCGCACCTTGCCGTGGCGCAGCAGGGGCAGGGGCAGCTGGCTCTGGACCAGCACTCCTCCGGTCATACCTCAACCTCCGCTGCGGCCGCCGCCGGGGCAGCCGCCTGAATAGAGCGCATCAGCTCGGGGATGACGCGATCGAGGAACTCGTCCACCTGCTGCGGCGCCCGGCCCACGTACGCGCTGGGATCGAGCTCGTCCGCGGTCGTGCGCACGCCGAGCCGCTTGAACTCGGGCGTCTTGGCGAGACGATCCAGCAGATCGTCGGATCGTCCCTCCTTCAGGCTCTGGCCGCGGATGACCTCGTGGAGCTGTTGGCGGTCCCCGCCGGCCTTCACGCCGCGCATCAAGAGGCGCTCGGTGGCGAGAAACGGCATCGCGCGGGCGACGTGCTCCGCGATCGTCTCGTCACGGACTTCGAGGCCCGCCGCCACGTTGGTGGCGAGCACGAGGATCGCATCAGTCGCGAGAAATGCTTCGGGAGTCACCAGCCGGCGGTTGGCGCTGTCATCGAGCGTGCGCTCGAGCCACTGCGCCGCCGCGGTGTGCCAGGCGTTGCCCTCGAGCTCGATCACGAAGCGCGCGAGACTCGTCATGCGCTCGGCGCGCATCGGATTGCGCTTGTAGGGCATCGCGGAAGAGCCGACCTGTTCGCTCTCGAACGGCTCGAGCAGCTCGCCCTCGTGCTGCAGCAGGCGCAGATCCGTGGCGAACTTCGCCGCCGATTGTGCGATCCCCGACAGCACGGCCAGCACCTGTCCGTCCAGCTTGCGCGTGTACGTCTGTCCGGTGATCGGGAGCACTTGTTCGAATCCCATGGCGCGAGACACGCGCTGGTCGAGCTCGGCGACCTTGCCGTGATCGCCCTCGAACAGGTCGAGAAAACTCGCCTGCGTGCCGGTCGTTCCCTTGACGCCACGAAACCGCAGCGTGCCGATCCGATTGAGCAGCTCTTCGGCGTCGAGCGCGAAGTCCTGCATCCAGAGCGTGATGCGCTTGCCGACCGTCGTGAGCTGCGCCGGCTGGAAGTGCGTGTACGCAAGGCAGGGCAGCGCACGATGGCGGCGCGCCAGCTTGCCCATCGCCACGAGGACCGCGCCGATGCGCCCCAACAGCAGCTGCATCGCCTCGCGCATGAGCACAAGATCGGCGTTGTCCGTGACGAAGGCGCTGGTCGCGCCAAGATGAATGAAAGGACGGGCGGCCGGCGCCTGATCGCCGAGGTGGTGGATATGCGCCATCACATCGTGACGCAGCCGTCGCTCGTATTCCGCGGCCTTCTCGAGGTCGGCATCGTCGAGATGGGCCCGCAGCTGCGCCAGCGCGGCGTCAGGAATCGCGAGGCCCAGCTCTTTTTCCCCCTCCATCAGCGCGAGCCACAGCCGGCGCCACAGGCCGATACGGCGGCGCTCGCCCCAGAGCGCCTGCATCGCGGGAGAGGCGTAGCGCGCCGAGAGCGGCGAAACCCAGCTCAAACCGCGGCCTTCGCCCGCGCGACCAGCTTACTCCAGTCGGCGAGGAATTGATCGAGGCCGCGGTCGGTGAGTGGATGCAGCAGCAGCTTCTTCAGGACGTCGGGCGGCAACGTCGCCACGTCGGCACCGATCATCGCCGCGTCAATCACGTGGCGCGGGTGGCGCAGCGACGCGGCGAGGATGTCCGTCGCGATGTTGTAATTGTCGAAGATGACCCGCGCTTCGCGGATGACCTCCATCCCCTCCTGCCCGACGTCATCGAGCCGTCCGATGAACGGGCTCACGTACGACGCGCCCGCCTTGGCCGCGATGAGGCATTGGATGCTGGAGAAGCAGAGCGTGACGTTGGTCCGGATTCCCTCCGCGGTGAGCCGCCGCACCGCCACCATCCCGGACTCGAGCATCGGGATTTTGACGACGATGTTTTCGGCGATCTTCGCCAGCTCCTTGCCCTCCTTGACCATCCCCTCGGCGTCGACCGCGACGACTTCCGCCGACACCGGTCCTTCGACGAGCGAGCAGATCTCCTTCAGGACGTCGCGCGGATCGAGGTCGCCCGCCTGCTTGGAGAGCAGCGAGGGGTTCGTCGTAATGCCGTCGATCAGGCCGGCCTGTGCGGCCCAGCTGATGTCCTTGAGGCTCGCGGTGTCGAGGAAAAACTTCATGACGGTGACGCCTCGGCGTAGAGGTCCGGTGGATACTGCACCGCCTCCAGGTACAAGCCCTGGGGCGGAGCGGGCGGACTAGCCGCCAGATTGTCGGGTGCAGCGAGCAAACGGGGGAAATCCGCCGGCGGGCGCCAGCCGAGGGCGATGTCGACCATGGTGCCCACGATGAACCGCACCATGTGATGCAGAAACCGATCGGCCTCGACCGTGAACGCCATCCCCCCCCCCGCGATGTCCGCACGCGGCGCCCAGTGCGCAAGCGCCACGCGGCATCGGTAGTGGGCGGTGTTCGCGCCGGCCGCAGCCAGGCCGCGAAAGTCGTGTTCACCGACGAGTGCCGCCGCGGCACTCTCCAGGACGCTGACGTCGAGCGATCGACCGAGCGCCCATTCGTACGGCTTGCGAAACGGCGACGCCGCGGCCTCGTCGGTGCCAATCAGATACCGATAGCGCCGCGCGGTGGCGCTGCGCCGTGCATCGAAACCGGGCCGCATCAGATGCACCTGCTGCACCCAAATCTCACGCGGCAACAGGGCGTTGAGCGCACGCCGCAAATCCGCCGGCCGGGTCGCCCAACGTGCAGCGCCCGGGAAGCTCACCGCTTGGCCGAGCGCGTGGACGCCCGCATCGGTCCGGCCTGCACCGGTCGCAACCGTCTTGTGACCCATCAACCGCTCCAGCACCGCTTCGAATTCGGCCTGGACCGTGCGGTCGACCGGCTGCCGCTGCCACCCTGCGAAGCCACCCCCGTCGTATTGGACCACCGCGAGGAAGGGGCGGCTTGTCACGATGGGAAAGATGCAACTCGTTGTCACTATTTGACAAGGGTGATAGCCTTAATCCCTCATGGATGCCTCGCCATTGCGCCGCGCCCTCACCGCACTCGCCAGTCGCGAATCGCTGTCGGACGAGCAGACCGCGGAGGTGTTCGGCATCGTCATGAGCGGCGAGGCGACCCCGGCGCAGATCGGCGGCCTGCTGATGGGGCTCCGTGCGAAGGGCGAGACGGCCGACGAGCTGGCCGGCGCGGCGCGCGCGCTGCGGAATGCGATGATCCGCGTCAGCGCGACACAACCGCATTTGGTAGACACGTGCGGTACCGGCGGCGGCACCGTTCCCACGTTCAACATTTCGACGGTTGCCGCTTTCGTCGCCGCGGGTGCGGGCGCGGTCGTCCCCAAGCACGGCAACCGCTCGTATACGTCGCGGTGCGGTTCTGCCGACGTGCTCGAGGCACTCGGCATTCGCATCGTGCTCGACGCCGCGAGCGCGGGCCGCGTGCTGAACGAAGCCCGCGTCGTCTTCCTGTTTGCGCCGAGTTTTCATCCCGCCATGAAACACGTGGGGCCGGTTCGCCGGGAGCTCGGGACACCGACCCTCATGAATCTTGTCGGCCCGCTCGCCAATCCCGCCGGCGTCAATCGGCAGGTGATTGGTGTGGCCGAGGCCGATCGCGCCGCCATCGTCGCCGAGGCACTCGTGCGACTCGGCGCCGAGCACGCGCTCGTCGTGCACGGCCGGGTCGGGATGGACGAGATCTCCCCGCACGGCGTCACGGACGTCTGGGAGGTGAAGGACGACACCGTACGCACCTGGGAGATCGATCCCGAACGCTTCAGGCTGGGGATCAAGGACGTGGGTGAGCTGCAGGGCGGGGAACCGGCGGCGAACGCCGAGCGATTGGAGCGAATCCTGGGGAATGGATCGGCGGATCCAGCCGGGCTGGCGGCCGTGCTGCTCAACGCCGGGGCGGCAATCTATGTCGCGGGGATCGCGAGCTCCCTGGCCGAGGGCATCGGCCGGGCGCGCGAGGTGGTCGCCTCCGGAGCGGCGCGCGCGGCGCTCGATCGGCTCCGGAAGGCGACCGCTAGTACTTCCTGATGACGCCGACGACGACACCCTGCACGATTACGTCCCGCTCGTTGATGCGCAGCGGCTGCATCGATTCGTTGGCCGGCTGCAGTCTGATCCAGCCGCCCGGCTCGCGGAAGTAACGTTTGACCGTGGCACCCTCTCCGTGGACGAGCGCGATGACGGTTTGCCCGGCGTCGGCCTGGTTGCGCTCCTGGACGACGACGTAATCGCCGTCTTTGATGTGCTCGTCAATCATGGAATCGCCGCGCACCTTGAGGACGTAGCTGCGGCCGCGCCGCGGCAGGAGCTCATCGGGAACGGCAATCGTCTCGTCACCGGTAACCGCCTCGATGGGATGTCCGGCGGCAACGAGTCCCAGCAAAGGCAGCTCGGTGGCTCCGGTCTGTCCCTTCGGCGGGACGACCTCGATGGCCCGGCTCTCGTTGTGGGTGCGCCGGATGTAGCCCTTGCGCTCGAGATTGGTGAGGTGCTCATGTACCGTCGCCAGGGACTGGAATCCGAATTGGCGCGCGATTTCCTCGAAGCTGGGGGCGTACCCCTTCTCTTCGATATGCTTGGCGATGTAATCGAGAATCTCGCGCTGGCGGCGCGTAACCGGCATGTTGGCTCCCGAAGATATACCGAAACGTAATCTACCCGAATAACGCCCGAACGCAAGGATGCCTGGTAACCAGCCCCGACCGACACTCGACGCTATTCTGGCGGTAACCCGCGCCCGCATTGCGACCCTTCAAGGAAGCGCCACGGAACTGGAACGGCGGGCCGCGGCCGGTCCGCCGGTGCGGCTCTTCCTGGAGCCAACGCCGGCTGTCGGCCTCATCGCGGAGGTGAAGCGGCGCTCGCCGTCGCAGGGCGCCATTCGAACCGATCTCGACCCTGTGGAGCACGCTCAGGCCTACGTCCGAGGCGGGGCCGTGGCCGTTTCCGTCCTCACGGATGAAGCGCACTTTGGAGGATCGCTCCAGGATCTGAAACGCGTTGCGGCGGCGGTGCATGTCCCTGTGCTGCGCAAAGACTTCATCCTGGATGAGCTGCAGATAATGGAAGCAAGGGCAGCAGGAGCCAGCGCCGTACTGCTCATCGTGCGAGTACTGACCGACCGGTTACGCGCGCTGGCGCAGGCAGCTCGCAAATGGAGGCTTCAGACCCTGATCGAGATTCACACACTGGCTGAGCTCGAACCGGCGCTCGCGGCAGCCCCGGATGCCATTGGGGTGAATGCGCGGGATCTCTCGACGTTCGAGGTCGATTTGCGGCAAGCGGAAACGGTGATCGCGAGAGTCCCTCGCGATATTGCCGTCGTCGCCGAGAGCGGCGTCGAAAATCGGGCGGATGTCGAGCGGCTCGCGGCGGCGGGTGCAGATTTCGTGCTGGTGGGAACGAGCGTCGCGCGGCAAGAAGATCCGGAGACAGCGGTGCGAGCGCTGGTGGGAGTCAAACGCCAAACAGGAGTTCGCTCGTGATGTGTTCACAGGCTAAAGCCTGCGCCCAACACATCACTGTCCTTAAGGACAGTGCAAGCCCGGGCCCACGCTTCAGAGTGGGAAAATGACGGCAACGGAAACAGGTCGGTTCGGCCCTTACGGCGGCCGTTACGTTCCCGAGACGCTGATGCATGCGCTCGAGGAGCTCGCCGCCGTGTACGATGCGGCGCGCGGCGATAAGCGATTCTGGGCGGAGCTGGACGGGCTGCTCAAGAACTACGTCGGCCGCCCCACGCCGATCACCGCGGTCCCGAGACTATCCGCGCAGGTTGGCGCTCAGGTTCTTCTCAAGCGCGAAGACTTGAATCACACGGGCGCCCACAAGATCAACAACACGCTGGGCCAGGTGCTGCTGGCGCAGCGCATGAAAAAGCGGCGCATCATCGCGGAGACGGGCGCAGGGCAGCACGGCGTCGCGACCGCGACGGTGTGCGCCCGCTTCGGCCTCGACTGTGTCGTGTACATGGGCGAAGAGGACATGCGGCGCCAGCGCTTGAATGTGTACCGCATGGAATTGATGGGAGCGAAGGTCGTCCCGGTGACGTCCGGCACGCGGACGCTAAAAGACGCAACCAATGAAGCGCTGCGCGATTGGGTCACCAACGTCACGACGACACACTACATCATCGGCTCAGTGGTCGGTCCCGATCCATTTCCCCGTTTGGTCCGGGACTTCCAGTCAGTGATCGGACGCGAGGCGCGAGCGCAGCTGCTGGAGCAGCACGGCCGGCTGCCCGGTACCGTGGTTGCCTGCGTGGGCGGTGGCTCGAATGCGATCGGCATCTTCGCCGCCTTCCTGGAGGACCCCGGCGTCCAGCTCGTCGGTGTCGAAGCGGCCGGCGAAGGGGTGGCGAGCCAGCGACATGCGGCCACGCTGGGAGCGGGCCGGCCGGGCGTTTTTCATGGAAGCCTGAGCTACCTCCTGCAGGACGCCGATGGTCAAGTGCAGCCGGCACACAGCGTTTCAGCCGGTCTTGATTACCCCGGTGTTGGCCCTGAGCACGCTTACCTGAAAGACAGGGCCCGAGTATTGTATGAAGCCGTAACGGACCGGGAGGCTCTGGAGGCATTCGCCAGCCTCTCGCGGCTGGAAGGGATACTCCCGGCTTTGGAGAGCGCCCACGCCGTCGCGTGGGTGATGAGAAAGAACTGGACCTCTGACGATCTCATCCTGATCAACCTGAGCGGCCGCGGTGACAAGGACGTCGCCATGGTCGCCGAGCTTACGGGAGCAGCGCTCTGACGAATCCCGCGTCCTCTATCCCCGAGCTGGCTCTCCCGCCCTCACAGGTCGAGGAGCTGATGCAGGTCATCAGCAAGGGGATGAGAGCGACGCAGCTGTACCTGCCGAACAATCCCGTCTATCAGCGCGCCGTCGAGAACATTCGCACCGCCTTCCGGCAGATCTGGCAGGCCACCGACGATCTCGTTTTCGACATCGGCGAGACGGAAATGCGCTGGGAAGATCACTCCATCTACAGCCAGGACCAGCGCAACGAGAGCATCGCCTGGACGCTCTACAAGGACGGCGTCCGTTCGCTCTCGTTCAAGCCCGGCGTCGAGGACCTGGAGATCGTGCGCTTTCTGTCGGTGCTGCAACAAGCGAAGAACCTCCAGGCGGACGCGCCCGACGATCTGCTGACACTGCTGTGGGCGGAAGACTTCCAGTTCATCACCTACACGTTCCGGGAGCTGGCGAGCGAAAACGCGGTCCCGATCGAGCGCGCGGAGAAAGGGGCGCCATCGATCGGCGGCGGTGGTACGCCGGGCGGCGAGGGCGGCAACGCCGACCCCGCCACGGTGCGCCGTCAGGTGGAGGAAGAGGCTCCCCCGAAGCGGGAAGGACTGGTGTCCGTCGATGATTTCGACACGACGCTGTACTTCCTGGACGACAAGGAAATCGAGTACCTCCACAAGGAAGTCGAGCGCGAATACGGACAGGACCTGCGCGGCAATGTGCTGGCGATGCTCTTCGATCTCCTCGAGCTGCAGACGTACGGCACGGTGCGCGCCGAGCTGATTTCCATTATCGAGAACTTCATTCCCTATCTGCTCGGCGCCGGCGACTTCCGGTCGGTGGCGTTCATTCTGCGCGAGTGCAAGGTGATTCTGCAGCGGGCCCGTGAGCTGATTCCCGAACATCGCCAAACGCTCGAGGGGCTGCCGTCCCGTCTGTCCCAGGCCGACGCGCTGTCACAGCTGCTGCAGTCGCTCGACGAAGCGGCGCGCCATCCGACCGAGGACGAACTCAGCGAGCTGTTCGGTGAGTTGCGCGCCGACGCGCTCGGTACCCTCATGGGGTGGTTACCGAAGCTCCACAACGAGCGGGTGCGTGCGCTGGTGCAAAGCGCCGCCGAGCGGCTGGCGCAGTCACACGCCGCGGAGGTGCTGAAGGCGCTCGCCAGCGCCGATTCGGCCGTGCAGCTCGAAATGGTCCGGCTGGCCGGCCGGCTCAAGCTGCCGGGAGCGCCCGATGGGATGGGACCGTTGCTGGAGCGCGGTGAGCGGGAATTGAAGCTGGCCGTCGTCGAGGCGTTGACCACCATCGGCAGCCCGAGCGCCACCCGACTGCTGGAGAAGGCGATCGACGACAGCGAGCGCGACGTGCGGATTACGGCCGTCAAGTTCCTCGGCCAGCGTGGTCATCGCAATGCCTTCGGACGCATCGAGGCCGCGGTGATGGGCGCGAAGCTCAAGGACGCGGATCTCACCGAGAAGATGGCGTTCTTCGAGGCGTACGGCGCGCTGGCGGGCGCCGCAGGGATTCCCGCGCTCGAGAAGATGCTCGTTCCCAAGAGCGGGCTGCTGGCGCGCAAAGAGGACCCCGAAACCCGCGCCTGCGCGGCGATGGCACTCGGCAAGATTCGCGTGCCGGCCGCGCGCGACGTGCTGCAGAAGGTGGCGCAGGACAAGGAGGCGCTGGTGCGGAACGCGGTGAGTCGCGCGCTGCGCGAAGTCGGGACGGCGGGCTCGTGACGGCGCCCGGGGGCAAACGGCCCTCGATGATGGAGACCGTCCAGACGACGGACGGTTTCCTCCGCCACGCCGGCCGCGATTTCCTCATCGTGCTGTACACCGCGTTCCGCTCGCTCAAGCTCTATCCGATCGAGAACACGCAGGTGCAGAAGGCGCTGGACGATCTCGCGGCGACGACCAAGCAGCTGCTCAACGTGGAGCGCGAGCTGGAGGTCCGGCTGCAGGGCGAGTTCATCTTCGTGAACTCGACCCGGCTGCGGCTCGATCTCGACAACTACGCCTCGTTCTCGCACATCCTGAACGTCTTGCAGCAGTGCGGCATCGGTGCGGTGCGGATCGACGAGGGCGTCGACCGCAGGCAGATGCAGGTATTCGTGTCGCTGCTGCTCGCCTACGCCGCGAAGGAAGCGAACCCCAACAAGCTGTTCGAGCTGTCCCAGAAACTGACCGATGGCGGCGTCTCGCACGTCAGCGTCGAGCCGCCGCTCGAGGCCGAAGAGGACGTGGAGGAGGAAGAGCGGCTGAAGGAGGCGGCGAAGCGCACCTATGCGCGCTCCGTCGCCGTGACGAAAGAGGTCATCAACAGCATTCGCATGGGCCGCACCGCCAACGTGAAGAAAGTGAAGCGCGCGGTGCAGGCGATCGTGGACCAGGTGCTCAACAACGAATCGTCGCTGGTCGGTCTCACGACCCTGCGCGATTACGACGAATACACGTTCACCCACTCGGTCAACGTGTGCATTTTCTCGGTCGCGCTGGGGCGCAAGCTCGGGCTCACCAAGCTGCAACTCTACGACCTCGGCATGGCGGCGCTGTTCCACGACGTGGGAAAATCACGCGTGCCGCTGGAGGTCCTCAATAAGGAAGGGGGCCTCACCGAGGAGGAATGGCGCATCATGCAGGCCCATCCCTGGCTCGGCGTGCTGACGCTGTTCGGGCTGCGCGGCTACGGGGAGATCCCCTACCGCGGCATGGTCGTCGCCTACGAGCACCACATGAAGGTCGACCTCACCGGCTATCCCAAGTCCATCCGGGGGCGGACGCTGTCGATCTACTCGAAAGTCATCGCGGTCGCGGACGGCTTCGATGCGGCGACGAGCCGCCGCGTCTATCAGACCGTCCCGATTCAACCGGACCAGGTGCTCAAGGAGATGTGGGAGAACCCGCGTCGCGGCTACGATCCGGTCGTGGTAAAGGCGTTCATCAACCTGATCGGCATCTATCCGGTCGGCACGTGTGTCATCCTCGACACCTACGAGGTCGCGCTGGTGCACAGCGCGAACCCCGACGTGGCGCACGTCCATCGCCCGGTCGTCCGCCTGGTCACGACGCCGGACGGCGCGCCGTTGCATCCCGGCACCGTGGTCGATCTCTCGCAGAAAGACGCCAACGGCAATTTCCCGCGCACCATCGTCAAGGTTACGGACCCTGTTAAGTACGGGATCAACGTCAGCGACTACTTTGTCTGACAGCGCCCCCCCCGCCCCCGCCATCGCGCGGCGGTGGTGGGCGCTCGGCAAGTCTCGAGCGCTGATTCCGTATCTCACCGCCGGTTTCCCCAGCGCCGCCGTGTCGCTCGATGCGCTGCGGCGCGTAGCGGCGGCGGGCGCCGACTTTGTCGAGATCGGCGTGCCGTTTTCCGACCCGCTCGCCGACGGCCCGACGATTCAACGCACCACGCAAACGGCGCTCGAGCAGGGCATGTCGCTGTCGCGCGTCCTCGAGCTGATTCACGACGCCGCGCTCGCCGTCCCGGTCATCATCATGACGTACCTGAATCCCGTGCTGGCATACGGTGTGGACCGCTTCGCGAGGGAGGCGCCGGCGGCGGGGGCGGCCGGCGTGCTGCTCACCGATCTCCCGGCCGGCGCGGACCCGGCCGTTGAACAGGCGGTGACGAACAGCGGCCTCGACCTGATTCGTCTGGTGGCGCCGACTACCGATGACAGACGACTGATGACCGCGCTGAGCGGAGCGACGGGATTCGTCTACCTCATCTCGCGCCTCGGCGTCACCGGCGCGCGCGCCACGGTGCCGCCCGATCTCGCGGGGCACGTGCAGCGCATCCGGGCCGTGAGTCGCCTGCCCGTGGCCGTGGGCTTCGGCATCGGGACGCCCGCGCAGGCCGCTGCCGCGGCCCGTGTGGCCGACGGCGTCGTCGTGGGAAGTGCGCTCATGGACGCGCTGGCGCAGGGCGGTGTCGCCGCGCTGGAGAAGCTTGCAGGGGAGCTGGCCGCCGCGGTGCACGCATGAGTATTTCCCGCTTCGTCACGCTCTATAGCCGGGCGCTCGCCCTGGTCGGGTCGGCACTGCTGGTCGCCGTGTTGGTCGCCGATCCGCGCTGGCTGGGCCAGATCCCCGAGATCGTGGTGCTGTTCGGCTGCGCCGTCGCGCTCCGTGGCCTCACCGTTCCGTTGAGCAAGTACTCCTATCTGAACCAGACCGCGCTGGTCGGCGTCGCGGGCAGCCTGCTGGTCGGGATGCCGGCGACGGCGCTCGCGATCGCGGGCGCGACGCTCGTGACCGATTCGTTGTGGCAGCGCAAACCGCTGCGCGTGGCGTGGATCAATCTGGGCCGCGAGACCATTACGCTCGTTGCGGCGTATGGCGTATATGCCGCGTCGCTGACGTGGCTGGAGTACCCCGGCTGGAACATCGAGCTGCTGCCGGCGCTCGCCGGCTATGCGCTCGCCTACTTCGTCTTCGGCCGCGTGCTCTTCTACTTCAGCCTCATCATCCGCGCGAAGCTGGAGCCGGCCGAGCGACTGATGATCGTGCGGTACGAGGTCATCGCCTATGCGGCGACGCTGCTTGCGGCGACGATCTTCGTCGGCGCGGTCGTCGCCTGGTCGTTCGGTGCCTGGATTCTCGTCGGACTGGTGCTGACGTTCCTTGGCCTGCTGCTGAAGCAGATGATTGAGGAAGCGATCTCCGCCGAAGAGCTCAACAAGATCCACGCGATGGAAGCGGTGATCGCCGCCAACATCAGCCTCGAAGACTCGTTCGACCGCATCGAGCGGCTGGCCAACCGGCTGGTGGACTGGGGCGATTTCCGGATCTACCGGCTGCACGACGGCGTCATGTCGCTGGTGCATCGCAGCGAACGGGGGCGCGAGGGACGGGGCGAGCCTTCGGAGGATACGGTGGCGTTGCGCCAGGCGGTGGCCGCCAGCGGCGAGACGGTGGTGATCGACGATGTCACGCGCGACAAGCGCGTCGCCGATGCGCCGCTCGAGGTCCAGAGTCTCGTGATCGTGCCGCTCAAGTTCGGCGATCAGATCATCGGGACGCTGGAGCTCGAGCACCACAAGAAGAACTGCTACCGCCGCCAGGACATCCTGACGATCACCACCTTCGCCAGCCAACTTGCCACCGCCGTGCATATCACCGACCTGCGGCGGCCGCTCGTCGAGACGGTCGAGCGCATGACGCGCCAACTCGCGACGATCGCCCAAACGGCGGAAGCGTTGAAACAGGCGGCGTCCGCCGTTGCCGCCTCGACGGGCGTGATCCGCGAGGGGGTGCGGCGCGAAGAGGGCGAGGTGTCGGGGGGTCTGGAGGCCACGGAGAGCCTGGCGCAGGTGTCGCGCCGCGTCTCGGACGACGGCGCGGGCGCGGCCCGCGCCTCGACCGCCGCGAGTGACGTCGCCAGCCGCAACCGCACCCAGATTCGCGAGGCGATCCAGCGGCTCGTCGCGCTGAAGCTGTTCGTGGGCGAAAGCTCGACCAAGGTGCAGCAGCTGGGGCAGATGAGCCGGCGCATCACCGGGTTCATCGCCTCGATCCGGGAGATCGCCGACATGACGAACCTGCTGGCGCTGAACGCGGCGATCGAGGCGGCGCGCGCCGGGAAACACGGCAAGGGTTTCGGCGTGGTGGCGGACGAAGTGCGGCATCTCGCCGAACAGAGCGCCACCGCGGCGGCCGAGGCGGGCGATCTGGTGCAGGACATTCACACGCAGGTCGGCGAGGTCGTCGAGCAGATGCGGCGCGGGCAGGTGAACGTGGGGGATGTCGAGGAGCTCTCCGCGGCCGCGCTGGAGGCGCTCGACGCGATCGTCGCCGCGACGGCCGAGGCGACCGCGCACGCCGGCCGGATCACCGCGGCGGCGGGAGAACAGAATCAGGCGTTCGCGCGCCTGCGCGAGCGCATCAACGCGGTGGCCAGCATCGCGGGACAGAACCGGGTCGAGGCCGATGACGTCGCGACGCGCGCGGTGCAGGCCGCCGAGGGGCTGACGGACCTCGAACGGGCGACCCGCGACCTCGAGCAGGTGGCGACCATGCTGCGCGATCTGACGCGCGGCTTCGCCAACGTGGCATAGCCTGACTACCGCACGCGCGTACGTGGCTCTAGGATCGAACATGGGCGACCGCGCGGCGCATCTGGCGCACGCCCGGGCGCGCCTGGGCGCCCTCCCGGGCACGCGCCTGCTGGCCGCCTCGCGCGTCGAGGAAACGGCGCCCATCGGCCCGGTTGCGCAGCCGCCGTATTTGAATCAAATGATCCTGCTGGAAACGAGCCTGCGGCCCGCCGAGCTGCTCGCGCAGTGTCGGACCATCGAAGCCGAGCGCGGCAGGGAGCGGCGCGAGCGCTGGGGCCCGCGCACGCTCGATCTCGACATCGTGCGCTACGGAACCCAAACCGTGCGGGAGCCGGACCTGACGATTCCCCATCCCGAGCTGCCGAACCGCGAATTCTGGCGTCGCGAGATCGCCGAGCTGGAAGGCAAACATGACTAGCATCACCACCCGGGCGCTGATCGAGATGAAGGAAAAAGGCGAGCGCATCGTCGCGCTCACCTGTTACGACGCCCTGTTCGCGCGGCTGCTCGACGCGAGCGGCGTCGACATCCTGCTCGTGGGCGATTCGTTGAATCAGGTCCTGGCGGGGGCGCCGTCCACGTTGTCGGCGACGCTGGATCAGATGATCTATCACACGAAGATGGTGCGACGCGGAACGGAGCGCGCCCTGGTGGTCTGCGACATGCCGTTCCTGAGTTATCAGATCTCGCCGGAAGACGCCCTGCGCAATTGCGGTCGGGCCATGAAGGAGACGGGTTGCAACGCGGTGAAGATCGAGGGCGGACAGCCGATGGCCGCGACGGTCCGCCGCCTGGTCGACATCGGCATCCCCGTCATGGGGCACCTCGGGCTCACGCCGCAGTCGGTGCACGCACTCGGCGGCTACCGCGTGCAGGGACGCGATGATGCCGAAGCCGGGCGCCTCAAGGCTGATGCGACGGCGCTCCAAGACGCGGGCGCCTTCGCCGTGGTGCTGGAGCTCGTCCCCGCACCGCTGGCGTCGCAGGTCACCAAGGCGCTGACGATTCCCACGATCGGCATCGGCGCCGGCCCGGCGTGCGACGGCCAGGTGCTCGTCCTGCACGACATGCTCGGCCTCAACGACCAGTTCTCGGCCAAGTTCATCAAGAAGTACGCGGCGCTGGCGGAGGACGTGCGGGAGGCGGCGCGGGTATTCGCGGCGGAGGTGCGCGAGGGCCGCTACCCCGGACCGGAGCATTCTTTCGGCAAGTGATATTAAATTGGGGTGACCTTTTGGGGGGATCGACGCAATGGGGAAGACGGACGACGCAAAGCTCGCGAAGCTGATCAAGAAGAACATGGCGAAGGCCGCGAAGGCCAAACCCAAAGCGCGCCGCCGCTACGACACGACGCTGCCGCCCGAAACCACCGACGATGACATCGAGCGCCGCGACTTCTTTTCGGAGATGAAGAAGCGCGAGTTCTAGTTGCGCGAGCTCTCCAACCTTGCCGAGCTGCGCGCGTGGTCCCGCTCCGAGCGCTCTCGCCGCCACACCATCGGCTTCGTTCCCACCATGGGCTACCTGCACGAGGGCCATCTGCGCCTGGTGGACCGTGCCCGCGACCTCGCCGAGCGCGTGGTCGTCAGCATCTTCGTCAATCCACTGCAGTTCGGCCCGCATGAGGACCTCGCCCGCTACCCGCGTGACTTGCCGCGCGACCGCAAACTGGCGGAGGCGCGCGGCGTAGACTGCCTGTTCGTGCCGGAGACGGCCGCGATGTACCGCGCCGAGCCGGTGGTCCGCGTCGTGCCGGGGCCCCCCGCGGTCGCGGACACGCTCGAAGGCGCCGCGCGGCCCGGCCACTTCACGGGGGTGCTCACGGTCGTCGCCAAGCTGTTCCACATCGTGGAGCCGGACGTTGCGGTGTTCGGCCGCAAGGATTTTCAGCAGGCGATGCTCGTGAAGCGGCTGGTCCAGGACCTCGATTTCGCACTCACCATCGACGTGGCCCCGACGGTGCGTGAGCTGGACGGGCTGGCGCTGTCGTCGCGCAACACCTACCTGAGCCCCGACGAGCGCCGCTCGGCGCTGGCACTGTCCCGGGCACTGCGCACCCTGGAGCAAACCTGGCGCGGGGGAGAAGCGGATCCCGTCAAGCTGCAGCGCGCCGGCCTCGAAGCGATGCACGCGCCGGGCGTGATCCCCGAATACTGCGCGCTGGTGGACGAGGACGTGCAACCGGTGAGCCGTGTCACGGCTCGCACGGTGGCCGTCGTCGCCGCCCGCATCGGCAAGACGCGGCTGCTGGACAACGTCGTCCTCGGGGAAGGCATCGGCGCGGACCCACGGGTCGGCCCGTGAGCCTGCCGCCGTGGGCTCAGGTTTCGCCCGAGCGTCGCGCGCATATCGAGCGTGTGGTGGCGTTGCTCGAGCGCTGGGCGGATGCGATGCAGGTGCCGGCGCAGGAGCGCGCCAGATGGGTCCGCGCTGGTTGGCTTCATGACGCCCTGCGCGACGCCGCACTCCCGGATCCGACGGCGCACGGGCCGGCCGCAGCGGATCGCGCGGCTGCCGACGGCGAACGGGATCGCGGTGTGCTCGACGCCGTCCGCTACCACACCGTCGGCGGCCCCGACTGGGATGACGCAGGGCGCATGCTGTACCTCGCCGATTTCCTCGAACCGGGCCGGGCCACGGATCACACAGATTTGCCGGATTTAACGCAGAGAGTACCAAGGGAGAGAGATAAGGTCCTTCGCGAGGTGGCTCGGCGCCGCATCGAATGGATGCTGAGGTCGGGCTGGGCCCTGCCCGCGTCGACGGTGGCCTTCTGGAATGCGTTGGTGAAAAGGCGATGAAGGCGTTGATACTTGGCGTCGCCGCCCTGGTCGCCGGCTGCGGTGGCGATGGAGCTCCAGCGCATCCAATTCCCGGGGACCGCGGTGCGGCGATCACCGTCGAGGTGCTGAACGCCAATGGGCGTGCCGGAGATGCACGCGTGGGGACGCGTTTGCTGCGGGACGCGGGAATCGACGTCGTCTATTTCGGCAACGCGTCGGAGCATGGGCTGGACTCGACGCGGATCATCGTGCGGCGCGGCGCGGCCAAGGTGGGCGAGCGCGTGCGCGAGGTGCTGGGGCAGGGACGCGTCCTGGTCGAGCTCGACAGCTCCAGGCTACTCGATGTGAGCGTGCTCCTCGGCGCCGACTTTTCTCCGGGCGCGCGCCTCAACTTCCACCCGTAGCTGGCCGCACGCCGCACTGATGTCGAGGCCGCGGCTGCGGCGCAGGACCGCTTCCACCCCATGCTGTTTCAAGCGACGCTCGAACGCGAGCATCTGCGCCCGCGAGCTGGAGGTGAGATCCGGCGCGCCCCCGGGGTGCAGCGGCAGCAGGTTGACCAGTGCCTCGAGCGGCTGCGCGAGCCTGGCGAGCTGATCCGCCGTGTCGAGCGAGTCGTTCTTGCCGCCGATCAGGACGTACTCGAGCGTCACCCGGCGCCGAAACTGTTGCAACGCCGCCATCAGCTCGGGGAGCATGTACTTCTTCTCGATCGGCATCAGCTCCCGGCGCAGCGCCGCCGCCGGCGCGTGGAGTGACACGGCCAGACGGAACTGCTCGCTGCGCCGGGCGAACTTCGCGAGGGTCGGCAGAATCCCGACGGTGGAAACCGTGATGTGTCGCGCGCCGATGCCGAATCCTTCCGGCTGATTGAGGATCGTGAGCGTCGCGTCGACGGCCTCCCAGTTGAGCAGCGGCTCGCCCATCCCCATGAACACGATGTTCGTGGGCTTCAGTGCGGGATCCCGCAACACCAGCTCCCGCACCTGCGCCACGATCTCGCCCGCCGAGAGATTGCGCCGGAATCCCATCCGCCCCGTGGCGCAAAATACGCAGCCGAGTGCGCATCCCGCCTGGGAGGAGATGCACAAGGTCCGTCGCTTCCCCTCCGGAATGAGCACTGACTCGATCGCTTCGCCGTCGGCCAACGCCCACAGAAACTTCTCCGTCCCGTCGCGGGATACCTGATGGGTGCGGAGCGTGAGCCGCAGGAGGGGGAACGCGTCGTCGAGCGCGGCGCGCAGTGGCGCGGGGAGGTCCGTCGCGTCCGCCCAGCGGGCTACAGGTCGTTGCCAGAGGCGCGGCAGCACCTGCCGCAGCCGATAGGCCGGCTCGCCCCGTTGCGTGAGCCATTCCCCCAATGCGTTGCGCGCGGCTTCGGGTGTGAGGCTGAGGAGATCCACGCTCACCGGAATCGGACGTCCACGCCGACCCGGTACGCCGAGCCGAGATCGTTGACCCCGGCGTCGCGCGTCAGGGTGATGCGGTATTTGCCGACCGCGAGTCGCAGGCCGGCCACGGGCCGCCACCCCGCCCCGTTTCCGTAGCTCCCTTCACGTGCCAGCATGGCGTCGAACGCGAATGCTTTCGACAACTCGGCCCCGAGTCCAAACTGATGATCGGGAGTGAATCCGTGCCCAAACGAGATGCCGTAGCGCCCGCGAATCACCGTATTGTTGCTGGTGCCGGGACTCTTCCACAGGCGCGCCTCGATCCCCGCGTACACGTCCTGGGATGGATCATTGGTCTTCAGTGATGAAAAGAAATGCGTCGCGGCGGCGATGCGCAGTCTATCGCCGGCGAATGAGCGGCCGGCACCGAGATCCATCGTCCAACGATTGGCGCGGGCAACGTCGAGCCGCGTTTCATGGTAGGCGAGCATGGCGCCGACGCTCGTCCCGGCGATGACGCGCGACCAGGTGGTGCCGAGCGCAAACGTGTAAATCGGAATCACCGCGCCGGTCGGATCGGGGCTGTCGACGGTTTGCGTGACATCGCTCAAGCCCACGCGGCCGTAGAGGAATCCCACTTGGCCGATGCTGCCGGCGCGCGCGCGGACGGCGGCGATCAGCCCCGTGGCATCGACCGCCGCAGGGGTCTGGATCGCCTCCACGGCAAGCTGCATGCGGGCACTGTCTTCGGTCTGTGCGGGGTTCCACAGGACCGCGGCGGGACCGATCGCGAGGGCGGGCGGGGTCGCGAGCGTCGTCGCCGCCACGCGCCATAGGGTGGTGCCGGTCGCCTGTTGGGACAGCACGCGGGATTCGCCGAGCGCCAACAGTGCAACAATCGCGAGGGCAATGCGTTGCATGCCGAACGTTTACCGCGGCAAGTGGCGCTGTCAACTCAAGTCAACTATCTTCAATCGGTTACGGCACTTGGACATACTCCATTGCGGCTCTCTGAACTGCTGACGCCCGACCGCATCAGGGTCCCGTTACGGGCCCATAGCAAGGAGGGCGTACTGCGTGAATTGGTGGACCTCCTGGTCGAGGGGAACGGAGCCGCGCCCGACGTGCTCCAAGCCGTTCTGGAACGGGAGCGGCAGTTCCCGACGGGCATCGGTTACGGCGTGGCGGTACCGCATGGCAAGACGCCGGCATTGACGAATCTGATCGCGGTTGCCGGGACTACGCCGGCCCCCGTGCCATATGAAACCGTGGATGGCGAGCCCGTGCGGCTCTTTTTCTTGCTCGCCGGGCCCGAATCGCAGGCGGGTGTGCACGTGAAGGCGTTGAGCCGGATCTCGCGGCTCGTGCGGCGCGAGCCGATTCGTGCGCGCCTGCTGGCCGCCACCGACTCCGACGAGTTTTACAGCATCCTGTGTGAGGCAGAAAGGGGAGGCGCATAAACGCAAGTGTGACTCAGACAACCCTGCGAACCCACCGCTGCGGCGCGTTGCGGAAGGAGCACGTGGGGCAGCGGGTCCGTCTGGGAGGCTGGGTCCACCGGCGCCGCGACCTCGGGGGAATCGTCTTTCTCGATCTCCGTGATCGTGACGGCGTCGTACAGGTCGCGGTCGGACCGGGATGGGCGTCGCCCGATCTCGTCTCCCGCACCCAAACCGTCGCGACGGAGGCCGTGGTCGTGGTCGAGGGAGAAGTGGTTGCCCGTCCTCCCGCCATGCGGAACAGCGAGCTCGCGACCGGCGACGTCGAGGTGCACGCAACGACGCTGCGCGTCGTCGGACCGGCGGAGACGCCCGCCATCCCGGTGGCGCGAGGCAAGGGTGAAGAGCTGCCCGCCGAGGAGCTGCGCCTCAAGTTCCGTCATCTCGATCTGCGCCGCCCCGAGCTCCAGGCGAATCTCATCCTGCGCCACCGGCTGGCGCAGCGCGCCCGGCGCGTGCTCAGCGAGCTCGACTTCCTCGAGATCGAAACGCCGATCTTGACCAAGCCGACGCCGGAAGGCGCCCGCGATTACCTGGTCCCCTCGCGCGTGCATCCGGGCGAGTTCTACGCGCTGCCGCAGTCGCCGCAGATCTACAAGCAGCTCCTCATGGTGGCGGGATTCGACCGCTACTTCCAGCTGTCGCGCTGCTTCCGGGACGAGGATCTGCGCTACGACCGGCAGCCCGAGTTCACGCAGATCGACATCGAGGCGTCGTTCGTCGCGCAGGACGACGTGCTCGCCATTGTCGAGGCCGTGCTGGTCGGCCTGTGGGACGAGGCGGGGCATCGGATCGAGCGGCCGTTCACGCGGCTGTCCTGGCGCGACGCGATGGAGCGCTACGGCAGCGACAAACCGGACCTGCGCTACGACTTCGCGATCACCGACTGGACCGCGGCGGTGCAGCCGCTCGCTGTGCCGTTCTTTCAGGCTGCCCAGGGCAACGGCGCCCGGGTTCGCGGTATCGCGGTGCGCGGCGGGGGCGGGCTGTCACGCAAAGACGTCGATCAGCTCACCGAGACCGCGAAGACGCACGGCGCTCCCGGCCTCGCGTGGGTGAAGCGCCAGGGCGAGCAGGTCTCCGGGTCCATAGGCAAGCATTTCAATGCAGAAGCGCTGGGCCGGCTTGGCGTGGGCGACGGCGACGTCGCGCTCATGACCGTGGGTCCCGACCGCGTCACGTCGCCCGCGCTCGACAAAGTTCGTCGGGAAGTGATCCGCCGGCTCGCGCCTGCGCCGAAGACGGCGCACGCCTTCTGCTGGGTGGTGGACTTCCCGCTGTTCGAGCCCGACCCCCAGACCGGCAAACCGCTGTTCGCGCATCATCCGTTTACGTCGCCGCATCCCGACGATGTGGGCAAGCTCGACAGCGATCCGTTCGCCTGTCGCGCGCTGCATTACGACGCGGTCTACAACGGCAACGAGCTCGGGTCGGGGTCGATCCGCATCACCGATCCGGCCATCCAGCGCAAGGTTTTTGCACACCTGGGGCTGTCGCCGGCCGACATCGAGGCGCGCTTCGGCTTTCTGCTGACGGCGCTCGCGGCTGGCGCGCCGCCGCACGGCGGGTTTGCGGTCGGGTTTGACCGGACCGCGATGCTGCTGGTCGGGGCCGGCTCGATGCGTGACGTGATCGCATTTCCCAAGACAACCGCGGCGCGTGCCTTGTTCGAAGGCGCGCCCGCTCCGGCGCGGCCCGAGGATCTCGCCGCACTTCACATCAAGGTGGTGCCATGAGCGACGACGTCGTCCACCGTCTGTCCGTGGAAGGCGTGGATCCGCTGGCGTTGGCCGGCGTGAACGATGCCAATCTGCTCGAGCTGGCGCGGCGGCTGGGCGTGCGCGTCTCGCTGCGCGGCGACAGCCTGTCGCTCGCCGGTCCCGCGGCGGCGATCGAGCGCGCCGGCCCAGTCGCGCAGGCGCTGATCGATCTCGCGCGCATGGGCGAGACGCTCGAGGTGCACGACGTCGAGCGCCTCGTGTCCGATGAAGCCTCCGCGACCCCTTCCGATCCGGTGAAGATCATCCTCCCCGGGCTGCGCCGGGTCATCCAGCCGAAGACGGCCGGCCAGCGGGAGTATCTGCGCTCGATCGCGGAACACGACATCGTCATCGGCATCGGTCCCGCCGGGACCGGCAAGACGTATCTGGCGGTCGCGGCCGCCGTCGATGCGCTCGCGCGCAAGCGGGTGCGGCGCATCATCCTGGCGCGGCCCGCCGTCGAGGCCGGCGAGAATCTCGGCTTTCTGCCCGGCGACCTGCAGGAAAAGGTCGATCCGTATCTGCGGCCGTTGTACGATGCGCTCGAGGACATGATGCCGCGGGAGCGGGTCCAGAAGGCGCTCGAGACGCGTACCATCGAAATCGCGCCGCTCGCCTACATGCGCGGCCGGACGCTGAGCGACGCGTTCGTGATCCTCGACGAGGCGCAGAACGCGACCGGCATGCAGATGAAGATGTTTCTGACGCGCCTGGGCGTGAACTCCCGCGCCGTGATCACCGGCGACAAGACGCAGATCGACCTCCCCAATCGCGAGGATTCGGGGCTGCTGCAGGTCGAGCGCATCCTGCCCGGGATCGAAGGGATCGGGTTCTGCTACCTCGGCGAGGCGGACGTCGTCCGTCACCGGCTGGTGCGCGACATCATCCGTGCGTACGCCGAAGACGCGCAAGGTTGAGATGAGCGTTCACCTCCCGACGCGGGAGAAGGTGCGCTACCACGCCGCGCGCTGGGCGTGGGTGCTCGCGCTGGCGCTGGTGACGCAGGTGTCGTTCCCCTCCAGTTCCGCCGACGTCGCGCCGCTGCTCGAGCCCGGCGCGCGCGCCGACAAGGAGATCGTCGCGCCGTTCAACTTCGTCGTGAACAAGTCGGAAGACGAGCTGCAGCGCGAGTCGGAGGAGCTGGCGGCCTCCGCCAAGCCGATCTACGAGTTCCGCCAGCACGCCTACGACAGCGCCGCCACCACGATGGCCGCCTTCTTCAGCGCCGTGGACGCGGTGTCGGACCAGGGTCCCCAGGCGATCATCCGCGCCGCCGGCGACTTTGGCGTGCCGCTCTCGCTGCAGGAGGCCGCGTATCTCGCCAAGGGCGGGAAGCGGCGCGCCCTGCAACAGGCGCTCGAGCGGCTGTTCGATCGCACGTTGGCGCAGGGGGTGACGGCAGCAGGCGTGCTGCAGGTGGAGCAGTCGCGCGAGCTGATCGTGCGGCGCGGATCGACGGAGTCGTCGGTGCAACGCGATCGGGTGCTCACCTTCGCGCAGTACTTGAATCGGGCCAAGCAGCTGCACCCCGACGCCGGCTCGAGCGTCGGCGACGTGTTGTACCTGAAGCTGGTCCGCCAATTCTTCCGGCCCACGCTGATTCCGAAGCAGCTCGAGACGGAGCGGCGGCGCAACGAGCTGCGCGGCAGCGTCGATCCCAGCAAATACATCGTCCGGGCCGGCGACCGCATCGTCGCCCCGCACGAGATCGTGACCAACGAAGCGCACGAGCGCCTCGTCGCGCTGCACCAGGAGCTGCTGCGCCGCGGCGCCGCGACGACGTACTCGATCCGCGGCGTGCTCGGCCCGCTGCTCCGCGACGCGCTGATCATCTCGATTTTCTGGGTGCTGCTGGTCTTCTACCGCCGCGAGACCTATACCGACCTCAAGCAGGTCGTGCTGATCGGTGGGCTGTTCGCCGTGCTGCTCGGCCAGGCCGGGCTCGTGGCGCGCTTCTATCCGGCGCATCCCGAAGTCGTCTTCATGCCGTTCCTCGCCATGATGATGACGGTGTTGTTCAACGGCCGGGTGTCGATGATCGCCGCGATGATTCTCGCCGTCGTGATCGGGCTGCAACCGGTGTTTCACGACGTGCCCGCGACCTTCCTCTGCGTCGTCGGCGGTGTGACGGCCGCGCTGTCGGTCAAAACGCTGCGCAGCCGCAGCAACTTCTACGCGCCCGTGCTCATCATCGCCGCCGGGTACTTGTGCGGCGCACTCGCACTGGGGCTCGCGAGCGGCTGGCCGATCGAGGAAATCGGCCTGCGCGGTCTCTGGGGCGCGTTGAACGGGCTCGTGTCGGCCGGGCTCACCTTCTTCCTGTTGCCGGTGGCCGAGTCGGTCACGCACATCACGACCGACCTGACGCTGCTCGAGCTGTCGGACCCCAGCCGCCCGCTGTTGCGCCGGCTGTCGCTGGAGGCTCCCGGGACCTACGCCCATAGCGTCGCGATGGCGAACCTGGTCGAAGCGGCCTGCAATCGCATCGGCGCCAACGGGCTGCTGGGCCGGGTCGGGTGCTATTACCACGACATCGGGAAGGTCAAGAACCCGCTGTACTTCGTCGAGAACCAGATCCCGGGCAACAACCCGCACGATCGGCTGAAGCCGCTGCAATCGGCGCAGATCATCAAGGCGCACGTCACCGATGGCGTGGCGCTCGCGGCGGAGGCGGTCCTCCCCGATTCCGTGGCCGCGTTCATTCCGGAGCACCACGGCACGACGGAGATCACCTACTTCCTCGACAAGGCAAAAAAGACCGACGGCGGTCAGGCCCGGAATCCGGAAGACTTCACCTATCCGGGACCGAAGCCGCGGTCGATGGAAACCGCGATCGCGATGATCGCCGATTCCGTTGAGGCCGCGTTGCGCGTGCTCGAGGATCTGACGCCGCAAAAGATCGAGGAAGCGATCGACCACATCGTCCGCACCAAGGTCAACGCGGGCCAGCTGGATGAAGCACCGTTGACGTTGCAGCAGATCGAACAAGTGAAGGCCGCCTTTCTCGTGGTGTTGAGCGGCATGTATCACAATCGCATTGATTACCCGGAGTCCAGTGGTGGCATCGGTGCGGCGTGGCAGCCCCCCCCCGTCCCCCCGGAAACCGCGCGCTCGTCGCGCTGACCCGGTGGGGAGGGGGCTGATGCGGATCGCACAGCGGGTACTGGCGTGGGAACGCGCGCCGGCACGGTCGCACATCGATATCACGCTGCTGTCCCCGGGGGCGATGCGGCGGGCCAACCGCCGCGCGACGGGGGGGCGCCGCCGCGGTCTGACCGACGTGATCGCGTACAGCCTGCCGCAGCCGGACGGGCGACTGCTGGGTGACGTCTACATCTGCCCGGCGGCCGCGGCACGCGCGGCACAAAACGGCGCGGGGTTACACGAGGAGCTGATCCGGCTCGCGGTGCACGGTACGCTCCATGTGCTGGGATACGATCACCCCGCAGGCGTTGGGCGCACGCGATCGCCCATGTGGCGCCTGCAAGAACGCTACGTAAAACGACTCCTGAGTTAATGCTCACCGAAGCGGCACTGCGCGTCATTGGGCTCGTCGTCGCCATCAGCGCCGGCGTGTGGGCCGCGCTGCTCGCCCTGGGTGAGGAGGCTGCGGTGGGCGAAGCACTCCACACGCTGGGTGATGCGCCGCCGGTCGCGGCGGAGCGTCGCGTCCCGCCGCATCGCGCCCTCCATATCGCGCGCCTGGCGCTGCTCGTCCTGGGCGCCGTCGCCACCGCGAACGCGGTGGCATGGTGGACCAGGCCCTGGGCGGAAGGACTGCTGACGCTGTTGCTGGGCACGCTGCTCTTGTTCATCGTCGGCGACGCGCTGCCGCGCAGCATGGCGCGCATCGCGCCGGAGCTGTCCGAAGCCGCTTTGCCGCTCGCCCGCCGCACCCTGGCCCCGTTCGGCCCCTTGCTGTGGCTGCTCGCCTGGGCCGATCGGGGCTTGCACACGCTCGTGGAAACGCCGCGGCCGCTGCAACCCGCGCTCGGCGTTGCGCAGCGCGACATGCTGCTCGGCGTCTTCACGCTGGCCGATACGACCGTCGACGAGGTGATGACGCCGCGCCTCGACATGACGGGCGTCGACATCTCGGCATCGACCGAAGAGGTGTTGGACGCGTTCCGCCAGAGCCAGCACACCCGGCTGCCGGTGCTCGACGGCTCGCCCGACAACGTCGCCGGCGTGGTGTTTGGAAAGGACCTCGTACCGATCGCGATGGGCCTCGCCGAGCCGGGCACCCGTTGGCAGACGCTGGTACGGCCGGCGGCGTTCGTCCCCGAAACCAAGACGCTCGACAACCAGCTGCGCGCCTTCCAGGGAACGCCCGCCCATATCGCCATCGTCGTCGACGAGTTCGGCGGCACGTCGGGATTGATTACGCGCGAAGACATTCTCGAGGAAATCGTCGGCGAGATCCGCGACGAGCACGATACCGAGACGGCACCCGCCATTCGTCAGGATGGCGCGCGGCTCTGGGTCGACGGCCGTGTGAGCCTCGACGAGCTGTCGGCCGCGCTCGGCACCACCATCGCGCACGCCGAAGTATCGACGGTCGGGGGGCTCGTGTACTCCGTGCTGGGCCGCGTGCCGCACCCCGGTGACGAGCTGACGCTGGACGGCTATCGCGTCGTCGTGGAGCGCGTGGAGCAGCGCCGCGTCACGCAGGTCTCGTTCGAGAAACGATGAGCGTCGCCCTCGCGGTCTTGCTCGTCGGGCTGCTGCTGGCCGGCGTCGCGGCGGCGGTCGGGGTCGCGGCGGCGGCCGTCAGCCAGCATGAATTGACGCGCTGGGTCTCGTATAAGCTGCGGGGCTCTCCCGCGACGGCGAGCGCGCTGCAAAACCCGGGGGGAACGCTGGCGACCGCCAACATGCTCACCACGCTCGGCGTGCTGCTGGCGGCCGGCGCGATTCCCGCCTTGCTCGCGGCGACGACGCCGACGTTCCTCGGCATCTTCACGATCACCGTCGGGGTGCCGCTCTTCATCGGCGCCGCGTACCTCGTGCCTCGCGTACTGGGCAGGCGGTGGGCGGCGCCGCTGGTTGGACGCGCGGTGCCGGTGATGGAACGGGTCGGGACCGTGCTCTCGCCGTTCATACCTCGGCGTGAGGGGTCCACCCGTACTACCCTCGCGGCTCTGCTCACGAGCGCGGATACCGACGCCTTGGCCACCACCGATGAAATGGCGGTCGTCTCCGGAGTACTCGCGTTCGCCGATCGTCCGGTGCGTGAGCTGATGACGCCGCGAACGGCGATCGTCGCGTTTCCAGAGGGCATTCTCACGGCGGAAGCGGCGCACGTGCTCCAGCAGGCCGGATATAGCCGCTACCCGGTCCACCGCGGCTCGCTGGATGAGGTCGTCGGGGTCGCGCATACCCTGGATCTGCTGGGCCGCCAACCCGAGGACCCGATTCTGGTGCGGCCGCCGCTGACCGTGCCAGGGACGATGCGGGCCGCGGACTTGATGCCCGAGATGCAGCGCAGCGGGCGCCACCTGGCCGTCGTGCTGGACGAATTCGGCGGCACCGCGGGACTCGTCACCTTCGAGGACCTGCTCAACGATCTCGTCAGCGAGCTGTTCGAACCCACGACGTCGGCCGCCGCGGCGCCGCACGTCGTGGAAGTGGAAGGGAGCACGTCCGCCGCCGAGTTGGCCGACAAGCTCGGCGTGACCCTCGCCGGGGGGGGCGGGGGGAGCGGGGGGGGCGGGGGGGGCGCACAAACGGTGGGGGGGCTGCTCATTCAGGCGCTGGGCCGCATCCCCCGCGCCGGCGAGCGATTCACCTTCAAAGGGCTCGAATTCGACGTGCTCGCGGCCAGCGCCACCCGCGTCGAGCGGGTGGC
>DASPXJ010000044.1:0-18848 GCA_035637355.1 Gemmatimonadales bacterium | reverse complement strand
CTCGATGAAGCGACTTCGCTCGAGCCGAAGCATGTGAGTGAAGCGATTCAGTATCGGAGCTTGGACAGGCGTGGCGTGGCCTAGTGTCCTTCCACTACGGACAGGTCCCGCCGTTCAGGAACCAACACTTGGTAAATGGCGACGTCTTGAAAAAGGTGAGCAGCATCGTCCCGACCTTCTGCTGGCCGCTCTGGGACGGGTGCGTTCCGTCTTGCACGAAGTCAGTGCTTTGCCACACAAGACCGTCGCCCTGGCGCGGAGTCATGCCGTCGGCCCACAGGTACGGACCCCACGCGAGCCACGCTGCACCCGTGTTGTAATTCAGATCGCCGCCACGCGGATCCGTCACCGTACCGCCGTTCGACATCTGCTCGATTTGGGCCTGAATCAGCCACTTCACGGCGAAGCCCGACTCGTACGCGAACGGCTCAGGATTGAGCGTGGTCGTCGCATAGCCCGCGTAGATCCGACTCGAGAAAAAAACGATCTTCAAGTTCGGATAATGTGTGCTGAGCGCCCGCGCGATGTTGCCGAGCCGCGACTCGAGTTGGTATGCATCCGACTGTGCGGAAGCCAAGGAGTCGCGCGGTCCCGCGTCGGCCTGTTTAACCCAGACGATCTGGACCTGCCGCTCCGTGAGACCCAGCGGACCCAAGCGGTTGAGCCGGACGGTATCGTAATTGGCGTCCGTGGCGGCATCCCACGCTTGCGCGTCCTGGCCGCCACGCGCGCCATTGACGATCGCAAGCGTCGTGTGGTTGACACTCGGGTCGGCGGCGGCTTGCCCCATGAAGCTCCAGCTGCTGCAGCTCGTGGTTGTGGAGCCTGCGGCGCAGAATTCCTGTGTCGTGTTCGACATCCCGAGCGACAACAACACGACTTTCCCGCCCGCGCTCGGCGTGCCTGACGTGTCGAGTGGGACGACGGCCTGCGCGCGCGACTGCCCGGCAGCTGCGTGTGCGGTGGGTTCGACGTTCGCTCCTGCGGGATACAGCCCGCCCACGAACCCTTTGTAGGTCCCGATGCCGAGCTCGGGCAACGGAACGCGTCCCGCGTTGGCGGGACCGGTCCCCGGCCCCTTGTTGCCGCAACCGCCGATGGCGACTGCGAGACCGAAGAGCAAGAGTCGGCAGCATGCGCCCATGATATGCAGACGATACTGTGCGATCGAGCGTTAACCCGTGACGGTGCTCACGCGTCGTCTTAGCTCGGGTCGCCCCCAGTGAGCAGCCGATACGCACTTTTGATCTGTTGCGGCTGCCCCACCACGACGAGCACATCGCCTGCCTCCAGCCGGAAGTCCGCGCTGGGAGTCGCGAGATCGCTCTCCCCCCGCCGCACCGCCAGCACCAGCGCTCCCGTTTTTGAACGGAGTCCGGTCTCCGCGAGCGTTTGACCGACCGCAGCTGCCGTTTCCCCGAGCACAATGCGTTCGATGTGCATCTGTGGCATCGCGCCGAGGGTGCCGCTCAGCGTGAGGCGCGGGCGGGCGCCCCCCCCCGCCCCCTCCGGGCGCAATGCCTGGTAGTGCGACGCGCGGATTTCGCCCACCAGACGCTCGATCTCGTCCCGCGGCACGGTGTAGTGTGCCAGCACGCGGGCGAAGATCTCGATCGATGTCTCGAACTCTTCCGGGATGACGACGTCGGCGCCGAGGCGCGTGAGCTCCGGGATCTCGATCACGTACCGGGTGCGCGCGATGATGTGGAGCTTCGGGTTGATCTCCCGCGCCACGCGCACCATCCGCCGCGTCGCGGCTGGATCGGAGATCGCGATCACGAACATCCGCGCGCGATCGATCCCCAGGGCGCGCAGAATCTCCTCGCGCGTGGCATCGCCGTAGAACGCCGGCTCCCCCTCGGTGCGCGCCTTGCGCACCGTCTGCGCGTTCAGCTCGACGATCAGATACGGCGCGTGGATCGACCGCAGCGCCGCGGCGAGGTTGCGGCCGTTGAGCCCATAGCCCGCGATCACGACGTGCTCCTTGACGGGATCCTGCACCGGCGCGAACGCCCGCGGCCGGAATCCCGGCAACACGCGGTCGAGCGGCAACACCTTCTCGAGCGTATCGAGCAGCGCGGGGCCGCCCTGCAGCAGGAACGGCGTCACCAGCATCGTGATCACCGCGACGCCCAGGAACTGCTGGTACAGCAGATCGGGCAGGAGCCCGGCGACGCGCCCCTCCTTCGCCAGGACGAACGAGAATTCGCCGATCTGCGACACGGCCACGCCGGCGAGCAACGCGACTCGACCTGAGTAGCCCAGGAGGGCCGGTCCGACCGCCGCCGACAACGTCTTGCCGCCCATGATCACCGCCACCGCGATCAGACTGAGCACGATGTGCTCGCGGATGATATCCAGCCGTACCAGCATGCCGACGGCGACGAAGAACAGCGAGATGAAGATGTCGCGGAACGGCATCAGCTCCGCGAGCGCCTGATGGCCGTAATCGGATTCCGAGATGATCAAGCCGGCGAGGAACGCGCCGAGTGCGAGCGACGCGCCGGCCGCGGCGGTGCCGAGGGCCGTCAGGGTGCCGATGAGAATCACCGCGATCAGGAACAGCTCGCGGCTGCGGGTCTTGAGGATCTCGGCGAGCGCGCGCGGGACGATCGTGCGCGCCGCGAGGACGACGCCGACCACCACGAGCGCCGCCTTCCCGAGCGCCAGCAGCAGACCGAGACCGCCGCCTTCCGATTTGCCTGCCAGGAACGGCAGCACGAGCATGATCGGCACGACGCAGAGATCCTGGAAAATCAGGACGCCCGTCGCCAAACGGCCATGCGGGGCGTCGATCTCGCCGCTGTCGGTCAGCACCTTGAGCACGATGGCCGTGCTCGACAGCGCGATGAGAAACCCGAGGAACAACGACACGCGCCACCCGCCGAGCAAGGCGAGCCCGGCGGCCAGCGTGGCGAGGACGGTCAACCCCATCTGTGAGAGGCCGCCCACGAGAATCTGGCGTCCCATTTCCCTGAGGCGGCTGAGCGAGAACTCGATGCCGATCGTGAACAGCAGCAGGATGACGCCGACCTCGGCGAGTCCCTCGACGTCCCGTGGATCGGAGACGAGCCCCAGCGCGTTAGGGCCGAGCAGTATGCCGGCGACGATGAATCCCGGCAGCGCCGGCAGCTTGAGCCGGTAGAAAACGAGAATGACCAGCAGGGAGCCGGCGAAGATGACCGCGAGGTCGCGCAGGATGTGGAGCTGTTCCACGGTGGCCTAAAGCTAGGAGGACTCGTAGCTTTGGCCACCGTGCGCGACTGGCTGCAAACTCGTCTCGGGCTGAGTCCCGCGGTGCAGATGCATCTGCTCGTCACGATCATCGCGATCGTGGCGCTGTGGGTGATCGAGCGCGTCGTCCTCGCGGTCGTGTATCGGCGCGTCACCGATCCGTGGAAGCGTTACCGCTGGCGCAAGACGATTACCTACATCACCCTCGCGATCGCCGTCCTGGTGATCGGCCGCGAGTGGCTCAAAGGGTTCACGTCGCTCGCCACATTCCTCGGCCTCGCCTCGGCGGGCTTTGCGATCGCGCTCAAGGATCCGCTGACCAATCTCGCGGCATGGGCATTCATCGTGTGGCGGCGGCCGTTCGAGGTCGGCGATCGCATCGAAGTCGCCAAGCACCGTGGCGATGTCATCGACGTGCATCTGTTCCAGTTCACGTTGAACGAAATCGGCGTGTGGGTCGACGCGGATCAAAGCACCGGCCGCATCATCCATATCCCCAATCAACTCGTCTTTACCGAGCCGGTCGCCAACTACGACAAGGGGTTCAAGTACATCTGGAACGAAGTGCCGGTGCTGGTGACCTACGAGAGCAACTGGAGGAAAGCGAAGGAGATTCTCACCGCGATCGCGTTCAAGCATGCCGAGCACCTCACGGCGGAAGCGGAGCGCGACCTGCTCGCCGCCTCGCAGCAGTACTTGATCAACTACAGGAAGCTGACGCCCATCGTGTATACGAGCACGGCGCCGTCCGGCATTCTCCTGACCATACGCTATCTGATCGAGCCCCGCCGCCGCCGCGGCACGGTCTCAGCCATTTGGGACGACATTCTCACCGAATTTGCAAAAGCGAAGGATATCGATCTCGCCTACCACACCGTGCGGTCGTTCAGCAACCCGATCGAAGGGAAGATCATCGGCACGCCCGACACCTAGCGCAGCGCCGCCCCGGTTTCGACGACGGCCCGTACCAGCAGGTCGAAGTCCTCGCGCCGGCTGCGGTGGTTGGTGATGGCGACGCGAATCGCGAACTTGCCGTTGAGCACGGTCTGGGACGGAATCGCCACACCGCTCTCCTGGATTCGCAGCAGGATCTCCTGGTTCAGCGCATTCAATGCCGCGTCGTCCGCTCCGGGAACGACAAACCGGAAGCACACGACGTTGAGTGGCGCCGGAGCGAGCAGCTCGAGGCGCGGATGCTGCGTCACGAGCCCCGCGAGATAATGCGCCTGGCGCACGTTCTGGTGAATCAGCTGCGCGAACGCATCCAGCCCGTGGGTCTTGAACGACATCCACACCTTCAGCGCGCGGAACCCGCGCGACAGCTGCACGCCACGTTCGGCAAAGGGAAAGCCGCCCGCGGCGATGCCGCGGTCGAATGACGCGAGATAGGCGGGCGTCACGTTGAACGTGGCACGATGCGCCCGCTGGTCGCGCACCAGCGTGCATCCCACCTCGTAGGGCATGTACATCCACTTGTGCAGATCGAACGCGAGCGAATCGGCGTGCTCGAGGCTGGCGACCAGCGGCCGGAGCTCGGGGACGAGCGCCGCGAGTGCGCCGAACGCCCCGTCGACGTGGAACCACAGCCCTGCCTCGCGGCACAGGTCGGCCAGGGCGCGCAGATCGTCGGTCGCGCCGGTGTTGACCGTACCCGCGTTGCCAACGATGCAGATGGGCCGATAGCCGGCGATCTTGTCGTTCGCCAGGGCGACCTTCAGGAGCTGCAGATCGATGGTGTAGTCGGCCGTGACGGGAATGGCGCGCAACGCATCATGACCGAGGCCAAGCAGCTCGACGGCTTTGCGAACCGAGGAATGCGTTTCGCTCGACGCGTATACCGTGAGTTTCTGTGCGGCATTCAGGCCGAGTTCGCGGACGTCGAACCCCGCGTGCGCGTTCCGCGCGACCGCGAGTCCCACGAAGTTCGCCATGGAACCGCCCGAGACGAGCAGGCCGTGCGTTTCTGCGGGCAGTCCGAGCAGCTCGACGAGCCAGCCGATCACCTGATTCTCGACGACCGCGGAGGCATCGTCGAATTCAGCGACCTGCGGGTTCATCCCCGACGCCAGCATGTCGGCGAGCATCGCGACGGGCGTGCCGGTCCCGATCACCCACCCCCAGAATCGTGGATGGATGTTGCCGGTGGGGTAGGGAAGCACGTCGCGCTTGAACTCTTCGTAGACGTCGCCGGCCGGCGTCGGCCCGCGCGGGACCGGACCCGACAGGCGCTCGCGCACGTCGGCCGGCACCGGTCGCCACACCGGCCGCTCGCGCACGGTCCGCAGATACTCGAGCATCTCGTCCACCATGCGGTGGCCGAGGAGGCGCAACTGTTCCCACCCGCGGTCGTCGGCGGGGTCGAGTGAGATCTCGGGCTCTTTACTCACGCCGGAGCGGCGGCGACCACGTCGTAGTGATCGACGAACGGCTCGAGCTCGACCAGGAAATCCCGGTCTTCGTCGTAGTAGCGGGCCTTCTCGTAGTCGTCGCCCGCGAAGCGGCGAATGGCGTCCAGAGACTCCCACAACGAGATGAAAGTGAATGCGACGCGGTCGCCCAGGGGGCGACGCAATACGAATACGCCGCGATTCCCGGCGGTCGCTCGGCAGTCCCGCAACCCGGTGCGCCCGAGGTAGTCAGCGTAGTCGTCAGCGCGCGCGGCTTCCGTTACGCCGTGCCAGATCCGGGCAATCAGCTGCCCCGGTTTAGAGCCGATCGAGCTCTGGGACTGTGCGCTCATTGCGGATGTTTCCGGTGTTCAAAGTCGAGTTGGGCTCGAACAGCAGCACGTGGGTTTCCTCTTCCGCTACCGGCAAATGCTCCACGCCGTGCGGGATGATGACGAACTCGCCCGGCTCGATCAGGAGGTCGCCGTCCTTCAGCTTCATGCGCAGACGGCCCTTCACGACCAGAAACAGCTCGTCCTCGCGCTCGTGATGGTGCCAGACGAACTCACCCTTGAGTTTCGTGAGTTTTACGAGACTGTCGTTCACCGCGCCGACGATTTTGGGACTCCACTGATCCTGAAACCGGCCGAACATCTCGGTGAGATTGACCTTGCGGACGTTCATGATGCGCGCTCCAACACGGTTTTCGTGTCCACTACGGTTGAGAATTCGCCATTGAGGTCCGCCAGTGCGACGTCGTGCAGGAGCTCCGATCCGTAGCGTCGGCCATCGTGTCCGGTGTTGTCGAATGTCGCCGTCGCATCGGATACGACATAGGTCGTGAACCCGAGATTGCCGGCCATGCGGGCGGTCGTGGAGACGCACATGTTCGTCTGCATGCCCACCACGATCAGCGTCGTGACGCCGCGGCGCCGCAGATCGGCCTCCAGGCTCGTGCCGATGAACGCGCTGCTGACCGCCTTCTGCACCACCGGCTCGCCGGCAATCGGCCGGACCTCATCCTTGATCTCCACGCCGGGCTGGCCGGGCCGCAGCGGCGAATCGGGTTCCGTGGACAGATGCTGGACGTGGATGATTGGCCGTCCCGTCTTGCGCCACGCATCCTGCAGCCGCGCAATGTTCGTCTCGAGGTCCGGGTTGTTGCGGTTGTACCGCTCGGCGTAGACATCCATGCCTTTCTGGACGTCCACGATCAAGAGAACCGCATCACGGGGGAGTCGCGGCGTCATGTGGTGGCCTCTGGCTCGGGGCGGATCGGCGGATTGTCGGATGGCCGGATGGGCGGCGCCACATCGATCCGCCGATCCGCCGATCCGTCGATCCGCCGCAGTTTATGCGAGAACTGGATCCAGATCACCGCTCCGAGAATCATGGCCATGGCGATGAAAGTACGGCTCCCCACCGGTTCGCGCAGCAAGAGCCAGCCGAGCAGGACGGCGATCACCGGATTCACGTAGGCATACGTCCCGACGATCGTCGCCGACGCGTGACGCAGGGCATACGAGTACGCGCTGTAGCCAAGCACCGAGCCGAAGACGACGAGATAGGCAATCGCGCCAATGCCCCGCGTGCTCAGGTGCCAGGACGGCCATTCGCCGAGCAGCGTACCGACGAGCGCGACCGCCGCGCCCCCGACGATCATCTGGAACGCCGCGCCCATGTAGGGGCTGGCCTTGGTCGGATGGCGCTTGGCGTAGACCGAGCCGAGCGACCAGGAGGCACTCGCGATCGTGAGCGCGATGGGCCCGCGCTTGTCGGCCGCCAGGATTTCGGCCGGGGTCGCGCCGACGAGGAGCAGCGTGCCAAGAAAGCCGAGCAAGAGACCGGCGATGATGCGCCAGTTCAGGTCGCTTTGACCGCCGGGAATGACCGCGTCGAACAGCGCCGTCCACATCGCCACCGTGACGACGAAGATGCTCGCAATCCCGGACCCGACGTATTGTTCCGACCAGACCACGAATGCATTGCCGCCGGCGAGGAGCAGCAGCCCCACGATGGCGAGGGTGCCCCAGTCGCTGCGGCGTGGCCATGGGTCGGCGAAGGCGCGCGCGAGGGTGAGGAGCACGACTCCCGCCACCAGGAAGCGCAGACCCGCAAACAGAAACGGCGGCAGCTCCGTGACGCCGACTTTGATCGCCAGGTACGTGGAGCCCCAGAAGACGCACACGACCAGGTACGCGATGAGCGCTTTCCCCTTGAGCGTCGCCATCAGTCGGGCTCCGTGGCAATGAAGCCCGGCTTCTCGAACAGCGTGGACAGCACGATGGTCGTGCGCGTGTTCATCTGCGCGTTGGGGCCGCGCAGATCGCGCAGGATCTCCTGCACACCTTCGAGATCGGGCGCGACGACCTTGAGGATGTAGCAATCGTCGCCGGCGATGTGATGACACTCGAGCACGCCGGGATGCTTTTCCATCTCGCGCATGCGCGGCTCGTCGCCCACGTAGTCGCTCGAGCCGTACCGGACCGCGACGAACGCGGTCACCGGCAGCCCGACCTTGGCACGGTCGAGCTGCACGCGATAGCCCCGGATGTAGCCCGCTTCTTCGAGGCGCTTGACGCGCTCCATGATCGCGGGACGGGAGAGTCCGACTTCATCGGCGACCGCCTGGTAACTGGCGCGGCCGTCCTGCCCCAGAATGCGGAGAATTCGTCTGTCGGTGGCGTCGAGCTCAGTCTTGGCGGGCATTTGGGAAGCTCTCCACGGTATTGTCCGACTATACGTCGCCGAACGGGTTCGTCCGAGAACGCATCATCAGTCTAACAAGTTCCTCTCCGACGGAATATCCGGTTTTGCGTTTCAAAATGTCCTTTGATTAGGACAATCGCAGGGCTACTATTCGGGCCATGCAGGCTCTGCGCGCCCTCGTTCGGACCTACTCCTCAGCACTGCTCGGCTATTCGGGAGGCGTCGACTCGACCCTGCTCGCCGTCGTGCTGCGGCAGGAATTGGGCAAGGATCGGATGCTGGCGGCGATCGGCCGCAGTGCCTCCTATCCGGAAGCGCAGTGGCGGGCCGCGCTCGAGCTGGCGGCGCGCTGCGACATTCCGCTCGTCGAGATCCACACGCACGAGCTCGAAGACCCGCATTATCTCGCCAACCCGACCAATCGCTGCTTCTTCTGTAAGACCGAGCTGTGGAGCCGGCTGGTGCCGCTCGCCCGCGAGCGCGGGCTGGCCGTCGTGTGTGACGGCACGAACGCGGACGACCTGCACGAGCATCGGCCGGGGAAGGCCGCCGGCAGCGCCGCGGGCGTGCGTTCACCACTCGCCGAAGTCGGGATGGCGAAGACGGAGATTCGCGCGGCCTCCCGCGAGCTCGGCCTGCCGACGTGGGATGCGCCCGCGGCGCCCTGTCTCTCCAGCCGCGTGCAGTACGGGCTCTCGATTACGCCGACACGCTTGAAGCAGATAGAGGATGGGGAAGCCTACCTGCGTTCACTGGGAATCAGCGGAGATCTGCGGCTGCGGCACGCCGGTGACGTCGCGCGGATCGAAGTCGAGTCCTCGTGGATTCCACGGCTCGAAGCGAGACGCGAAGAAATCAGCGCGCATCTCGTGGCCTTGGGCTTCGCGCAGGTCGAGATCGACCCGCGCGGCTACCGCCGGGGGAGCCTGTTAGAGCGTTCGTCGCCCTGAATTTTCCGGACCCGATGCGGCAGGAGTTGTGGGACGCGCTCGCGCCCCTGCGCCAGCGCCGAGAGAAGTTGCCGGTGAAATGGGTGCAACCCGAGAACATTCATCTGAGCCTCAAGTTTCTGGGCGACGTCGACGCCGCGCGTGAGCCCGAGCTGCGTGCGGCGCTGAAACGTGCGGCGGGAACGCTGAGCGAGCCGCGGCCGCTGACGCTGCAGGTCACGGGCTTGGGCGTCTTCCCCGATTATCACCGCCCCCGCGTGTTGTGGGCCGGCGTCACGCCCGATCCCGCATTGGAGCTGCTGCAGCATGGCGTCGAGCAGGCGTTCGCGCCGCTCGGGTTCCCGACGGAAGCGCGCCCGTTTCGCCCGCACGTCACGCTGGCGCGCGCCGCGCGCGATGCGCGCCCACGCGCGTTCGCGGGGCTCGAGGAGCTGCTCTCGGGAATCGATTTCGATGAGACGGTCACCGTGACGGACGTGGACCTGATGCAGAGCACGCTCCAAGCGGAAGGGCCGGTGTATCAAGTGAAATACCATGAACGGCTGTCTTAAAGGAGCGCTCAGGCTCGGGTGCGCCGTGGTCATCCTCGGCGCGCTCGTGCTTGCCTGGTGGTTCCGCGAGCCGATCATGAGCACGGCGGCGCGCTGGTTCGGGCGGTCGACGGCGCTGCCGCCCGTCGCCGACACGGCCGTGGGCGCACCGACACCGAAGGCGATCGCGTCGGGTCAGGCCAAAGTCGGGAATCTGCGGACCAGCGCCGGCCCCGACTCAGTGGTACTCACGCCGAACGAGATGGCGTCGCTCATCGGCGGCGGGATCGACTGGAACGTCCGCAAGATGTACGACTCGTTGCGCGTCGAGCTCCAGGAAGGGAAGCTGATTCTGCACGCCCGCCTCGATACACGCGCGTTACCGCCGGGAACGCTGGGGCCGTTTGCGAGCATGTTCGGCGAGCACGAGCCGTTGCGCATGGGCGGCACCGTGTCGATCGCGCGCCCCGGGACGGCCCTGTACGACATCACGGAAGTCAGTTTGCGCGGCTTCGAGATTCCCGGTCCATTCGTGAAGCAGCTCACGAAGCAAATGGCGGGGGCGTCATCAAACGGGGGCGTGCCGGTCAAGGTGGATCCGGCCGTGACCGACGTGAAAGTGCATACGACGGGTGTCGTGCTGTACAAGCGCCCCCCCCGGAAAGCTCCATGAGCAAGCGCCGCGTGCTGATCGTCGACGATGAAAAGGGCATTCGCGATGCGCTGAAGCAGGTACTCGAATACGAAGAGATCGAAGTGCAGGTGAGCGCGTCGGGGCACGAGGCAATCCGCGTATATCCCGATTTCAAGCCGCACCTCGTATTCCTCGACGTAAAGATGGAAGGGATGGACGGCCTGGAGACGCTGCAGAAGCTGCGCGAGCTCGATCCGCAGGCGCAGGTCGTCATGATCTCCGGCCACGGGACGATCCAGACCGCCGTCGAAGCGACCCAGCTCGGCGCCTACGACTTCCTCGAGAAGCCGCTCGATACGGACCGCATCCTGCTGACGCTGCGCAACGCCCTGCAACACATCGTGCTCGTCAGCGAGAACGTGCGCCTCAAGCAGGAGGTGCGCGCGCAGTACGAGATCGTGGGCTCGAGCAAGGCGATTCGCCACGTGATCGGCCTGCTCGAGAAGGTCGCGCCCACGCCGGCGCGCGTGCTGATCACCGGAGAGAATGGGACGGGGAAGGAGCTCGTGGCCCGCGCCATTCACGCCCTCAGCCCGCGCGCCACCGGTCCGTTCATCGAGGTCAACTGCGCGGCGATTCCCACGGAGCTGATCGAGAGTGAGCTGTTCGGCCACATGAAGGGCAGCTTCACCGGCGCGTTCGCCGATCGGGCCGGGAAGTTCGAGCTGGCCGACGGCGGCACGCTGTTTCTCGACGAGATCGGGGACATGAGCCTGTCGGCGCAGGCCAAGGTGCTGCGCGCGCTCCAGGAAGGCGTGATCTCACGCGTGGGATCGGGCAAGGCGCTTCCCGTCGATGTCCGCGTGATCGCCGCGACGAACAAGAACCTCGGCGCGGAGATCGAGCAGGGACATTTTCGCGAGGATCTGCTCTACCGGCTCAACGTCGTCCCGATCCACGTTCCGGCCCTGCGGGAGCGGCGCGGCGACATCGCGCAGCTCGTCGCCCATTTCTCCGCCGAGCTGACGCAACGCGGCGGGCTGCCAGCCAAGGAGTTCGACGCCGCCGCCATCGAACGGCTCACGGCACACGACTGGCCGGGCAACATCCGCGAGCTGAAGAACGCCGTCGAGCGGCTCTTGATCCTCGCGACCGGCGCGACGGTGAGCCAGAGCGACGTCGAAAGGCTAGTGGGGAAGGGGGATGGGGGACGGGGGAAGGGTACCGCGAGTCTCGGTGGAGGCGACGCAGCCTGGCTGCGGGCCGGCACGTTCGAGGAATTCAAGCAAGCGGCCGAGCGTGCGTTCCTGCTGGGTAAGTTGCAGGAGCACGACTGGAACGTGTCGGAGACTGCGCGCACATTGCAGATGCCGCGCAGCAACCTGTACAAAAAGATCGAACGATACGGTTTGGCTCGCGGTGGCGAGGGAGGCACCTAGTGGCAAAAGAGAAGGAGCGCGACTGGGACCGCGAGATGCGCGAGGTGGACAAGCTCCTGGCGAAGCTGCCGGACGCCGAGCCCACGCTGGGCCGGGGTGTTCCGACGGTGCCGGTATCGCCACGTCCCGTGGTTGGCGGTGCGCCGGGAACCCTGCAGCCTGGGCCCGCGCGCGGGCGCGCCTGGATCAGCACGTGGCTGCGCGTCGGACTCGGCCTCGCGCTGGGTGTGGGGATGCTGGTCTGGCCATACACGCACGCCTGCGGCCTCAAGCTGGTTTTCTATCTTATCGGCGCCACGACGGTGACGGTCGCCGGCGTGTGGAGCGCCCTGACCTCCTGGAAGCGGCGGCTTGGCATTGCCCACACACTGTCGATCATCCTGATCATCTGGGGTCTCGCGTTGGCCGGTCGTCAACTATTGCCGCGCGTGTACGGTAAAACCCCCGTGCCCTTCTTCTGTCCCGAACCCTGAGATCCATGGCTGCCGAATTCAAGAATTTCATCGCCGGTGATTGGGTCGCTCCCTCGAGCGGTGAGTACTTCGAGAACCGCAACCCCGCCGATTGGAACGACGTCATCGGCAAGTTTCCGCGCTCGGGTCCTGATGACCTGAAGCGGGCGATCGCCTCGGCGAAGCGCGGCTTCGCTCAGTGGTCGAAGACGCCGGCGCCGATTCGTGGCCAGGTGTTGCAACGGGTCGCGCAATTGCTCGTCGAGCGCAAGGACGCGATCGCGCGTGCGATGACGCGCGAAATGGGGAAGGTCCTCGCCGAGACGGGAGGCGACGTCCAGGAAGGGATTGACACCGCGTTCTACGCGGCCACCGAAGGCCGGCGACTGTTCGGGCGGGTCGTGCCGTCGGAGCTGCGCAGCAAATGGGCGATGAGCTATCGCCGGCCCATCGGAGTCGCCGGGCTGATCACGCCGTTCAACTTCCCGCTCGCGATACCCACCTGGAAGATGTTTCCCGCGCTGCTGTGCGGAAACGCGGTGGTCTTCAAGCCTGCGGAGGATGTGCCGCACACCGCCCATCTCCTGGTCGAGGTGCTGCTGGAGGCGGGGTTGCCGCCCGAAGTCGTGCAGCTCGTCCACGGGCAGGGCTCCGTCGTGGGACGCGCGCTGGTCGAGCATCCTGAGGTGCCGGTGATCTCGTTCACCGGATCGACCGAGACCGGCTCGGCGATCGGTGCCACGTGCGGCAAGATGCACAAGCGGTTGTCGCTCGAGATGGGCGGGAAGAACGCGATGATCGTGATGGATGATGCCGATCTCGATCTGGCGCTCGACGGCGTGCTGTGGGGCGCGTTCGGGACGACGGGACAGCGCTGCACGGCGACGAGCCGGCTCATCCTGCACGACAAGATCCACGACACGTTCGTGAAGCTGCTCACCGATCGCGCCGCGAAGCTGCGCCTCGGTCCCGGGCTGGACGACAAGACCGAGGTCGGCCCGCTGATCCACGAAGAGGCGCGGCAGAAGGTCGCCGAGTACGTCGAGATCGCCAAAAAAGAGGGCGCCAGTGTGGCGCTGGGTGGGAGGATCCCCCAGGGCGACAAGCGGCTCGAGTGCGGGTGGTTCTACGAGCCGACGGTGCTCACCGGAGTGAAGCCGGGGATGCGCGTCGAGCAGGAGGAGATCTTCGGCCCCGTGCTCGCCGTTCTTAAGGCCAAGGACCTCCCGGAGGCCATTCGAATCAACAACGACGTGAAGTACGGGCTTTCCAGCTCGCTGTACACACGCGACGTCAACGGCGCATTTCAGGCGATGACCGACCTCGACACCGGCATCACGTACGTGAATGCGCCGACGATCGGCGCCGAGGCCCATCTGCCCTTCGGCGGCGTGAAGCAGACGGGCAACGGCCACCGCGAAGGAGGATGGGAGGTCTACGACTTCTACTCCGAGACGAAGACGATCTACGTCGACTACTCGGGAACGCTGCAACGGGCGCAGATCGATACGGAATTCAGCCCTTGACGGCGCAGGAGCCACAGGGGTAGACTACCGCTACAACTGAAGACCCGTGGTCATTTGCCGCGTATTGCCGCCACGTTAAACAAGGTGCTAAAAAGCGACTCGCCCGCGGCTTTATTAGTCCGGGCGATGGTGTTTCTAGGGAGTCGCTTCCCGCGGCCGCTCAGTTGAGCGGCCGTTTTCGTCTCCAGGGAGTCCGGGGGTTTTATGCCCACCCGCAAGGTCACGGTCGCTACGCTAGCTGGGTTGAAGGCCCGCAGCGAAAAGGCGGTGTTCGTCACCGCCTACGATTATCCCACTGCGACATTCGCCGATCGCGCCGGCGTCGACATGATTCTGGTAGGCGATTCCGCAGCCATGACGATGCTCGGGCTGCCGAGCACGCTCCAGATCGGCCTGGACGAGATGCTGGTGTTCATCCGGGCGGTGACGCGCGCGGCGCAGCGGGCGTTTGTGATCGGAGACCTGCCGTTCCTGTCGTACCAGCCGTCGGACGAAACCGCGATCCGGAGCGCCGGCGCATTCGTGGCGGCGGGATGCGACGCGGTGAAATGCGAAGGGGGAGCGCGCGTCGCGCAGCGCGTACGCGCGATGGTCGATGCCGGCATCGCGGTGATGGGTCACCTCGGCCTCACGCCCCAGAACCTCGGCCAGCTCGGCGGCTACCGCGTGCAGGGGAAATCGCTAGCCGCGGCGGAGCAGCTGCTGCGCGACGCCGAGTCGCTGGAGCGGGCGGGCGTATTCTCGATTCTGCTCGAGGCCGTCCCCGCCGAGACGGCGGCGTTTGTGCGCGAGCGCGTCGGCGTATTTGTCTACGGGATCGGCGCCGGGCCGCAGGTGGACGGGCAGCTCGTCATTTCGCACGACATGCTCGGCAACTTCGTCGGCGAGATCTCTCCACGGTTCGTGAAGCGATATGCCGAAGTCGGCAGCGCCGTCGAAGGGGCATTCCGCGACTACGCGCGCGACGTGCGCGCCGGCGTGTTTCCGGGTCCCGAGCATTGCTACCAAATCGATCCCGCCGATGAGGCGCTGATTCGCGCGGCCCGCTCGAGCCGCAAGGTCCGACCGGCGCCCCGATCCGGTGGCGCACCAGCAGTAGAGGCCCGGCCGTGACGACGAGCGTTGCTCCGCCGCTGGCGTTGCGGCCACGGCCACAGGTGTGCCGCGCCTGCGGAGCGGTACACGAGCCGGCCCCCGTCGCGATCTGCGAGCAGTGCCTCGGCCCGCTCGATCCCGTCCTCGATCCCACGCGCGTGCTGCCGGGGCGCGACGCGATCGCGGCGCGCCCGTGGTCGTTGTGGCGCTACCGCGAGTGGCTGCCGTTCGATGGGGAGCCCGTGCTGTCGCTCGACAGCGGCGGCACGCCGCTGGTCGAGGCACCACGAATCGCAGCAAGGCTCGGCGTGGCGCGGGCCTGGGTGAAGAATGACGCGGTCTCGCATCCATCGTTGTCATTCAAGGATCGCGTCGTCGCGACGGCCATCAACGCGGCCGCCGCGTTCGGGCTCGACACGATCGGCTGCGCGTCGACCGGCAATCTGGCGAACGCCGTCGCCGCGCAGGCCGCGCGTGCGGGCTTCAAGGCCTGGATTTTCATTCCCGAAGACCTCGAGACCGCCAAGGTCGTCGGGACGGCGGTGTATGGGGCGCGGCTGGTGCGCGTGCGCGGTCATTACGACGACGTCAATCGCCTGTGCGCGCAGGTGGCCGATCAGTTCGGTTGGGGCATCGTAAACGTGAATCTGCGCGGCTACTACGGTGAAGGATCCAAGACCCAGGCGTTCGAGATCGCCGAGCAGCTGGGGTGGCGCCTCCCGACGGCGGTGGTCGCGCCAATGGCCGGTGGCTCGCTCGTGACGAAGCTGCGCAAAGGCTTCAAGGAATTCAGCGCCGCGGGGCTCGTGAGCGGGGGAGCGCCGCGCATCTTCGGCGCTCAGGCGTCAGGGTGCGCGCCGATTGTCCAGCTGGTGCGCGACAACGCCGAGGCCGTCACGCCGGTCGTCCCGCGCACGATCGCGCGGTCGATTGCGATCGGGAATCCGGCGGATGGCTTGTTCGCCAAACGCGCGATCGCCGAATCGGGCGGCTGGGCGGCCGCGGTGTCGGATGAAGCGCTCGTCGGCGGAATACGCTTGCTGGCCGAGGAGGCGGGTGTGTTCACCGAGACCGCGGGCGGTGTCACGGTCGCGGCGGCGTTGGCCCTCGCCGCGGAAGGGCGATTCTCGGCGGATGACGAGGTCGTGCTGTGCATCACGGGCAACGGGCTCAAGACGATCGACGCCGTTGCCCCAGTTCTGCAGGCTGCGCCGGTTATCGCACCACGCGTCGCGGAAGTGCGTGCCCTTGTGCAGGGGGAGAGAGGGGGTATCGCATGACCGCGCGCGTGCGCGTGCCGGCCAGCTCGAGCAATCTGGGCGCCGGATTCGACTGCGTGGGGATCGCGATCGACCGCTGGCTTAGTGCGTCGGTGACGATCGAGAAGGAGGGGGGCAACGGCTTCTCGATTCAACGTCGGGGGAAACTGAGTGCGGTTGGTGTACGGGCCGATCAGGATCTGTTCACGCGGGGCTTCCGCGCGGCGTGCGCCGCCGGAGGCAGGGAGACGCCTGGCGGCGTGACCATCGACGCCACGTCGGACATTCCGATTGCCTCCGGCCTCGGTTCGTCGGCCGCGGCCATCGTGGCGGGCGCGCTGCTCGCCGATGCCGCGCTGGGATTGGGTCTGTCGCGCGCGCAGGTCCTCGACATCTGCACCACGATTGAAGGGCATCCCGACAACGTGGCGCCGGCCATTTATGGCGGCGCGGTGTTGGGCGTCCACACAGCGAACGGGTGGGTCGCCTCGTCGCTGCGGGTCGCGGACGACATCGAGCTGCTGATCGCTGTACCACCGTTCACGAACGAGACAAAGGCGGCCCGGGCGGCACTCCCGAAATCGCTGCCGCACCACGACGCGGCGCTGGGCGCGAGCCGCGCGGCCGCGCTGGTGCAGGGACTCGCGACCGGCGATGGCGCGCTGCTGTCCGCCGCGCTCGACGACGTGCTGCACGTGCCGTTCCGGCGCGCGCGGATCCCCGGGTACGACGCCGTCGTGCAGGCGGCGACCGCAGCCGGCGCGTTCGGCGCGACGCTATCGGGCGCGGGCTCGGCGATTCTCGCGATCGCGCCCAAGGGTCGCGCGACGCCCGTCGGTGCGGCGATGCTCGCCGCGTGGCGCGCGTCCGGGTTCGACGCCGAGCTCGTACGGAGTGCCCATCCCGTTCCGGGTGCGAGCGCCCATCGCAAGGCTCATCCTGTTTCCACGGAGTCACTATGAGTGTCACGCTGCAACTACCAACCGTGCTCGCAAAACTCGCCGACGGCCGGCGCTCGCTCGAAGCCCAAGGATCGACGTTGGGCGATGTGGTCGCCGACGTCGCGGCACGATTCCCGGGGCTGGCGCCACGCCTGCGCGACGCGGCCGGCAAGCCGTATCCCTTCGTGACGTTTTACGTGAACGACGACGACGCCAGATTTCAAGGCGGGTTTGCGGCGAGCGTCCGCGACGGCGATGAGATCATCATCGTCCCGGCGATCGCGGGAGGTTGAACGATGACGACTCTCGCCCCGGCCGAGCTGCTGCGCTACAGCCGCCACTTGATCCTGCCTGACGTCGGCGTTCCTGGTCAGGAAAAGTTGAAGGCCGCCCGGGTCCTGCTGATCGGCGCCGGCGGGCTGGGATCGCCAGCGGCGCTCTATCTGGCCGCGGCCGGCATCGGCACGCTCGGTCTCGTGGATTTCGACAACGTCGACGTCACGAATCTCCAGCGACAGATCCTGCACGGCACCAAGGACGTCGGGCGGCCCAAGCTGCTGTCGGCGCGTGAGCGCATCGCGGACGTGAACCCGCACGTGCGGCTGGAGACGTACGAGACGGCGCTCACGTCCAAGAACGCGCTCGACATCCTGAGCGGCTACGACATCGTCGTGGACGGCACCGACAACTTCGCGACGCGCTACCTCGTCAATGACGCCTGCGTGCTGCTCGGCAAGCCAAACGTGTACGGCAGCATTTTCCGCTTCGAGGGACAGGCGTCGGTCTTTGCTCTCCCCGACGGACCATGTTACCGCTGCCTCTTCCCTGAGCCGCCGCCGCCGGGGCTGGTGCCGAGCTGTGCCGAAGGCGGCGTGCTCGGCGTGCTGCCGGGTCTCGTGGGAACGATTCAGGCGACGGAGGCGATCAAACTGATCGTCGGCGTGGGGGAGCCGCTCGCCGGCCGGCTGCTGCTCATCGACACGCTGGGGATGCAGTTCCGCACCGTCAATATTCGCAAGGACCCAACGTGCCCGGCGTGCGGTACGCGCGAGATCCAGGCGCTCATCGATTACGAGCAGTTCTGCGGTGTGCGGGCGGCGGAGGCGGAGCCGAGAGCGGTCGGTGGGTTCGTCGAAATCGCGCCACGCGAGCTGCAGAGCCGATTGTCGCGCGGGGAGGAGCTGCAGCTGATCGATGTGCGCGAGCAGTTCGAGTGGGACATCGCGCGCCTTCCCGGCGCGCGGCTCGTGCCATTGGCGACGCTCCCCGACGTCGTCGACACGCTCGATCGCGACCGGGAAGTCGTCGTGTACTGCAAGGGAGGAAGTCGTAGCCGGGCGGCCGCGACGCATCTGGCCGACGCAGGATTCCCGCGCGTGACGAATCTGACCGGCGGGATACTGCGCTGGCAGGCGGAGGTGGATCCGACGCTGCCGCGCTATTAACGAAAACTTGACCAATTTGGTCAAATCAGCTATGGTGGTGCATGACGCGTCACAAGAAACCCCGTCCGGTGCGCGAGGCCGTGAGCCTGTACGAGGCGAAGACCCATCTCTCTGAGCTGGTCGAGCAGGCCGCCCAGGGGCGGGAGATCATCATCGCCAAGTCCGGGAAGCCCAAGGCGCGGCTGGTGCCGCTCGCGCCGCAAGACACGCGGCACCTGCGCAAGCCTGGACGGGGGAAGGGCAGGGT